>JALRCN010000181.1 GCA_023257295.1 Nitrosomonas sp.
GTCACGTAGCCGTCCTCGGGGGCGGCCGCTGCCCGCTCGAGGTACCGGCTTGACGACTCGGCATCGCCGACGCGTCCGTAGTAGTAGCCGAGCTGGGCCAGCAGCAGGCCGTCGCCCCGGCTGGACTCGAGCTCCCGCGAAATACTTTTTCGGTATGGAGCCGCTACGACATCACGCCGAAAATCGGCGCTGCCGTCGGTGTGATTTATCGCGACGAAATGTACGCCTCACTGACCAATCGCGTGCGATTGTCGGATTTTACGCGCGTTGATGCAGCGCTCTTCGCGCAATTTACCAAAAACTTTCGTGGCCAAATAAATATCGAGAATCTGTTTGATACCAAGTATTTTGCGGCTGCGCATAACGACTTCAATATCACGCCCGGATCGCCGATTGCTGTTAGGGCTTCCCTGATCGCCAGCTTCTAATCGGAAATAAAAGTAATATTTTTTAGTTGAGTTATTTAATAATAATCATTATCATTACTATTAGCATTCATGTTAACTAATTTAAAAAGGAGCTTCTTAATGTTTTTCTTGTACAAATTCAGAAAATTACTGGATAGCGTATT
Organism: Nitrosomonas sp.; assembly: GCA_023257295.1. Taxonomy (GTDB): domain Bacteria; phylum Pseudomonadota; class Gammaproteobacteria; order Burkholderiales; family Nitrosomonadaceae; genus Nitrosomonas. The sequence continues at coordinate 572 of JALRCN010000181.1, forward strand.
ACTGGCCGGTTTGCTTTTCATCGTATCCATTTCTGGATATGCAACCGCAGCATCCAATAAAGCGGCAATTGAAGGGGCTGTTGCCGCATTCCAAACGATCGGTACATTGCGTAAACAATCCCCGATCGATGGAAATGCTATTGAAGCAGCTTATGCCGGTGCATTGCAAACGTTGACGCAAGAGGTCGATACGGATTCCGGGCTGACGCTAAATAGCAGCGTATTGGCTGCAATCGACGAAATCAAAGTGGGCAATGAAGCATTCCTGGCCGCGCAAGTGATCGACAAATCGTTGCAGCATGTTTTTTTTCAAACCATCCTGAATCGCATCACTACGGTACGCGATAACTTCGATGCCAGCTCGACAACTACGTTAACCCAGCAATGGGAAGAGGCAACCGCAGCGTTTCAGGCGATTAAAGGAACTGCGGCGCGCGAAAACAGAGTTATTTCCGCCGACCGGCAATCCGTCATAGCGGGCAGTAATCCGGCGCTTGATGTTGCAATCACGGAATCTTTCGCGCGCGGCAAAACGGCATTGAACAAAGCCAATCCAAGCGAAGATAAGATTACCGTCAGTATCGAACGCCAGATCATCAGAATATCGTTGGCCAGGGCTTATTACATCGGCGTATTGCGCGAAGTGACCGGTATTCTGAATAACATCGCTGATGTCACTGAAGCGCGCGAAGCGCAAAAAGAAGGTGAGATTTTCTATCGCCTTATCGAATCGTTCGTCTCCAAAGATAACCCGCTGGGTAACAAGCTGATCAAAGCGCAATTAACTGGAAATGTTACCGGCGTGCGTGCGGATCAAATGGTGAGCGAGCTTAACAAAGGGTTTATCGGTCGCGTCAAATCGGAATTAAAGGCGAACGAATCCAGCGTCGGCAGCGACCGTGGTCGTGCGATGGAAGTGGCCGAAGAAGCGTTGCTGTACGCCAATATTTTCCTGGCCGATCTCGAAATCCGCATGGGTGCCACCAAGAAAAACGACATTGTAACCGCGTTGAATACGCTGAAAACCGCTAGCAATGCGGGTAATACAACATCGGCGGCTACCGCGCGCCAAACCATTTCAACGATACTCAGTGATTACGAAAATACGCTTGAATTGGCGGCCTACCACAAAGAAAGTAGTACAGCACTGATCATTGACGGCGCAGTAACGGCATTCAAGGAAATCGGTGTATTACGTAAACAGTTCCCGATTAATGCGGATGCAATCGCCGCGCAATATCAGGGGGATCTGCAGAATCTGACCAAGATTATCGACAGTATTTACGGCACAACGATCGACGCAGATGTTTTGGCAGCGATTGCGACGCTGAGCAATCAATCGCAATCGCTGCTGGCCGCACAAGCGATCGATAAATCCCTGCAACGTGTTTTTGCATTGACGGTTTATAACCGGATAACACTGGTGAACGATCTTTTCGATGAGCTGACCACCGATGAAATGACGCTGGAATGGGATCGTGCTTATGCCGCTTATCAGGCAATCATCGGTACCGCAGCGCGGGAAAACAAAGTGCTGACCGCGGATAAACAAAAAATCCAATCCGGCAGCAACCCCGATATCGACGATCAAATAACGCTGGCATTCATTCAAGGTCGCTCGGCTTTGAATAAAGCCAATACCGGTGATGCAACGCAAGTGGCGCTGGCGCGCGAAAGGATTGTTATTCCGCTGGCAAGAAGCTTCCTGATTGGCGTGTTGCGCGAAGTGGAAGGCATCATTAAGGATCGTGACGCCGATGTTGCCGCAGCGCGGGAGAAACAAGTTGAAGGCGAATATTTCTATCGCATCGTGGAAGGGTTTATTGCCCAGGATAATCCAGCAGGCAGTAGCAGCATCAAGGCGCAAATGACCGGCAATTTGGCGACGGTTGTTGCCGATGGTGTGGTGAGTGCTATCAGCAAAGGCATCATTGGTCAAATGAATCGCAATTTGGCGCAATTGGAAGCGGTATTTGGCGATCCGCACCAAGCGTTACTCGCGGCGGAAAGAGTATCGCTGTACGCCGATATCGTATTGCCGGATCTTGAGTTTCGCATCGGATCGTCGCAGCGCGTACAACTGGAAAATGCGCTGCAGGATTTGATCGAAGCCGGCGATACCAGTAATGCGGACAAAGCGCTGGCTGCGCGTACAGCCATTACTAAAGTCATTTCAGCGTACCAAGCTAAATTGAATTAAGGGAAAACGCCAAGCAGAAGCGGAAATTCAACGTGAGTAGCGAATCTAGGTACAACCTGTGATCAAATCAGCCGTTGAAAAAAAACATCACGATAACCTAGCAACGCTTGGCGTAGCGGATGCGGTATTGTCGTATCGTCTTTCGCCGTTTGTCTTTTGAAATGGAGAATTTAAGTTACAATACAACATGCTAATTAATAATTGCCGTGGTTATATGGCATTTGCTGCAAGATTATTGTATACATTACGTTAGCGCTACAGAGATTCCCATGGAACTACTTGTACAACTTCTAATAGGCATTGCCTGGCCCATTGCAGTAATTTGGGTTGCGTACCTTTTCAAAGGGGAGTTGCACTTATTGTTACTGCGCATGTCCCAACTCAAGTACAAAGATGTCGAAGCCAAATTCGAAACCGGTCTTGCTGAGGCAGAAGCGAAAGTAATTGCTATTGAGAAAAACACTCCATCACTACCCCCTCGCCCGGAATTAACTTCCAAGCTTGAGCAATTACGCCGTGTTGCTGACGTTTCTCCTCGCGCAGCAATTATGGAGGCTTGGGTGTTAGTTGAAGAGGCGGCAGGCAAATCGGGGTTCGTGCAAGGCGCATCAATTCCTCGGGTAAATCCACATCTATTTGTTGAAGAACTTGTTCGCCTTGGAAAATTACCGGTAGGTAGTGACAAGCTGCTTGATCAAATGCGTAGACTACGCAACCAAGCAGCACATCTATCAGACTTCAGTTTTAATCAAGACGAAGCTGATAGATATTTGCAGCTAGCGGCACGCATGTCAGAGCTTATTCTCAATGTCGAATAGCGCTAACCCCTCAGTCAACCGGACGCCCCAACAGCTTCACTGTTGGGGTTCCCTCCGCGCTGCGCGCTCCGGCGCCGGTTACTTCAAACGTTATGCCTTTGGAGTCCTCAGCAAATGACCGCCCCGAAACTTTTCATGTCGTACAGTTGGTCTAGCTCAACTCATGAACAATGGGTTATTGACTTGGCAACGGAGTTGCGCGAGTCAGGCGTCGACGTGATTCTGGACAAATGGGATTTGAAAGAAGGGCATGACGCAATTTCCTTCATGGAACTGGAGTTGTCCCATTTTAACGGACAGTTTTTTCACCAAGTCGAGAACGTTTTGACTTGCTTGTTCGAATTGTAATCTATCGTGATTTGATTTTTCTCCTTAAGTTTTT
>JALRCN010000210.1 GCA_023257295.1 Nitrosomonas sp.
AGTTGCGTTACCTTCCAGATTCGGGTTTGGTAGAGCCGCCAGATTTCCTGACGATCCAGTAAAGTTAAGCGGGTGCGTTTATGTATGTTCATCTACAGTATTCTCCCAAATACTGTAAACAACGCTAGAAATTCTTACACATAACATATTCTTTCCATTGAAAACGTGCACCGATACCGACACTTCCAAGACTCCAGTTCTTAACTTGATTTTGTGTTGTGTGATGCAGGCTACCATGACCATAATCAAAGAAAGCAAATAAATTGACATAGTGCCAAGGCGGAGTGATTGTTTCAAATTTGACAATCTGTCCACTATCAGCACCAGTTTCACGTTGATTGTAACCTCGAACATCGAAGCTACCGCCGATACCTAATTGCTCGCCAGCAATAAGAGAATATTGCGATTGCTGTCCGATGAGAGTGGTTTGGAAGGCCCAGTTATACGGAATGCAGCAACCGAGACATATCAACAAGATAGGCTAGGCAGCGAGTGCCGTGCTACGAGGTGATTTGCTCGTGCAGCCAATTAATCAGCGTTTCCCTAACATGTAACTCAATGGAGATCGTCATTTTGAGGCGTTACTTGGAGCTTAAGATTCTACCCGCCGTATTGGTGGTTTTGTGGCTGGTGAGCATGTGGTTGATTGCTCAAGCTATGCCGTGGGCAATCGTTTCAATACCGGGCGGCGGAATCGTTGCGTCGATTGCGTGTTTGCTGGGGTTTGTTGCAATAATCGTTTCGGCGATTGCTTTGCATGCAGCGAAAACAACGATCAACCCGTTTGCGCCGGACGCGACGACATCGATTGTTACAAGCGGTATTTACCGCTTCAGCCGCAATCCTATTTATGTCGGACTCTTGGCGATCCTCGCCGGATGGGCGATTTTTCTAGCGAATGTTTTTTCGGCTCTGCTACTGCCATTGTTTGTTATTTATATGAATCTATTTCAGATTATTCCGGAGGAAAAGGTATTGCAGGCAAAATTCGGCGATGCGTATGCACAGTATTTGCAGTCGGTTCGCCGTTGGCTCTGACATTTGCAACTACATTAGAAATTGGTTACTACATACACGGTCGAAGATAAAAAATGAGGTTAATACTTGAAAGTATCAACCTCATCAACATTTGAGAGAGCTAAGAGATAGCTTATGCCACTATTTTCTTTTCAGTACTATATAAACTGTTTTTCTTTGAATTATAGGCAACAGTGATTACCAAGTAATTGATATAAATAATTGTTCCTAGAATGACATCCGAAATAAACCACTCCACCACAGACTCCGGTAAACCGAATAACGATAACACGGTAAAAAACATTGTGCTGATTGCGAGCGCTGAAATAGCAAAAATTTGGCTTGTTTTCATAAGATTTTTCTCCAACAGGTGTAGTTAAAAATGATAAAAAGATCATTTGCAGAGCATTCGATATTAAACTTCACAAAAAGTTCACAATTATTTCGCGTTTTTTTAATTGACTGTAAAAACTGTGTGATTATCGGCAGTGATGGGAAATTATTGTGTGCCTTACGAAGAGGATGTTATTTGTGAATGCATTGTTTACTCCCCTGCAATTGGGTTCTCTGACTGTGCCCAATTGAATCTTTATGGCGCCATTGACGCGTTGCCGTGCAGGCGATGCGCATATTGCGAATCCGATGATGGCTAAATACTATGCGCAACGAGCCAGCGCCGGTTTGATCGTTGCGGAAGCGACTATGGTGATGGAAGGTAATTCCGTTTTCTGGAAAGAACCGGGCATTTACACGGATGAGCAAGTTGCGAGATGGAAACTGGTAACTGGTAACCGAGGCTGTCCATGGTGTCGGCGGTAAAATATTTTTGCAGTTATGGCACGGCGGAAGGGCTTGTCATCCGTTGCTTAATCGCGGTATACAACCGATCGCGCCCAGTTCAATTGCCATAACGGGCGAAGTGCGTACGCCTGAAGGGAAGGAACCTTATGTTGTTCCGAGAGCATTGCGCGATGATGAATTACCGGAGATCGTCGCGGGTTTCAGGAAAGCAGCGGAAAATACCCAGGCAGCCGGTTTCGACGGGGTTGAAATCCATGGAGCGAACGGTTATTTGCTGGATGAATTTTTGCGCAACGGCTCCAATAAACGTTCCGGAAGGTACGGCGGTTCTTTTGAGAGCCGGGCGCGTTTGACAATGGAAGTGCTTGAGTCCGTGAGTAGTGTGTGGGGCGGCAACCGGGTTGGTTTGCGCATTTCGCCGCTGAACAGTTATAACAGCATGGTCGATAGCGATCCTATCGGCTTGTTCGGATGGTTGGTGGCTCGGCTCAATGATTTCGATCTCGCCTATTTACATGTCATGCGCGGCGATTTTTATCGGCAACAAAGCGGCGATGTCCTGACGCCGATTCGGCAGTGCTATGAAGGGGTGTTGATTGGCAATATGGGTTATAGCGGCGAAGAGGCCGCGCGTGATATAGCTGCGGGAAAACTTCACGCTGTCGCCTTTGGCGTAAGTTTTCTCGCGAATCCGGATTTGCCGGAGCGCTTCAAAATGAACGCTGCACTGAATCAGCCCGATCCGGATACTTTTTATACTTTCGGCCCGGAAGGTTATATCGATTATCCGGCGATGACGATATGATCACGGCGCCAAATCTTTTTCTTCGTTTTGGTAAGCGGTAAAAATGATGCGAGAAGTTCTACACACCCTTTTGTTGCTGACAATGAGCAATGTGTTCATGACATTCGCTTGGTATGCGCATTTGAAGGAGTTAAATCACAAGCCGTGGATAATTGCCGCATTGATTAGCTGGGCCATCGCATTTTTTGAATATATGTTTCAGGTTCCCGCGAATCGGATCGGATATACAGTGTTTTCCGTCGCGCAGCTCAAAATTATTTAGGAAGTCATTACGCTTACTGTTTTTGTTCCTTTTGCCTGGTTTTATTTAAAGGAACCGGTGAAGCTGGATTATCTTTGGGCAGGGCTCTGTATGATGGGGGCTGTTTATTTTATGTTTCGTACGCGATAATAGACAGCTATCGGGAGTAGTACAATAGCTTGTAATTCGATTGAACGATTTCGCTAAATATTGATATGATGCCGGTGCATGCAATAAAAAAGGATTGCCGGTAATTGGCGCAGTTTACAAGAATTCACTTTGCGTGATCAAAGAATGAAGATACGCTTTCAATGCAGCAAATTTATTATTGCATCGTTACTGGCTTGTCCGCTTGTGGCGGTGAGTGCCGAGCAAGCCGCGCAATACGAGAATGCGCAAAAGCCGGTTATCGTTCCGCAAAGAAAACCCGTTCACATTGAAGCCGATCGGATTACCGGTTATTACAAGCAAGAAATCGAAGCGACCGGGGATGTCAAATTGACGCATGGCGATAAAGTGCTTACTGCCGATCGCATGAAATATTATCAGCAAACCGAAGATACCGAGGTCGAAGGCAATGTTCGTTTGGAAAGGCCTCGGGACATATTGCAAGGAACACAGCTCGAATTAAATCTGCAAACGGAAGAAGGCCATCTCAAAGAACCTCGTTACAGAATGAAAAAAGGCATGGGAAGGGGTTCCGCCGAAGAATTGCTTTTTGAAGGAAAAGATCATTACCGGCTGAAAGAAACGCAGTACACCACATGTCCTGGAAGTAATCCATCGTGGTATATACGTGCCAGCGAGCTGGAAATCGATAACAACAAAGAAGTGGGCACGGCGAAACATGCGCGCGTTGTGTTTAAGGATACGCCGATTCTCTATTCGCCTTGGATAGATTTTTCCTATAGTGGCAAGCGTAAATCCGGGCTGCTGGCACCGGTTGCCGGTTATAACGTTAGAACGGGTTTTGACATTGGTTTGCCGGTTTATCTGAATATTGCGCCGAATATCGATGCGACCATCACACCACGTATCATGACCATGCGTGGTTTTATGCTGAGCAACGAAGTGCGGTATATGGGCAATAACAACATGCAAGGGCATGCGCAATTCGATATTCTGCCGCACGATATCAATACCAATCAAACCCGTTGGGGTGTTTTATATACCCATAGCCAGAGCCTAGCAAAAGGGTGGCGGGGATTCCTCAATTACAATCAAGTATCGGATGATCGGTATTTTCGCGAATTGACGCCCAATTTGGCGCAAACCAGTTTGACCAATTTGTCACAGCAAGGCGGCGCGACATATGTGGGGCGTTTAGGGACAGACGGTGTGGTCAGTTTTTCCGGTTTTGCACAGCGTTACCAAACCATTCAGGACCCATTGGCGTTGTTTGTGTCGCCATACGAGCGGCTGCCGCATTTGTCCTTGAATGCGGCGAAGTATAACGTCGGGAAATTGGATTTTGAATTGAACAGCAGTTGGACCAATTTTTATCATCCCACGTTGGTCGACGGTAATCGCTTAGTGCTGAATCCTACGGTCAGTGCGCCGTTACGGAATGAGTACGGCTATATTACGCCGAAATTCGGTTTGCATTACACTCACTACAACTTGGCGGCACCGGTCGACGACAAAGGAGAAAACATCAATCGGGCTGTTCCGATCGTGAGTCTGGACAGCGGTGTCGCATTCGATCGCAATGTGAATTTCAGCGGCAAGAATTTTGTTCAGACACTGGAGCCGCGATTGTTTTATGTTTATGCACCGTATCGCAATCAAAGCTATTTGCCTAACTTCGATTCAGCAGTCAATGACTTCAGTTTTGCGCAGATGCTGACGGAAAACCGGTTCAGCGGCGGCGATCGCATCAACGATGCCAATCGCGTTGCATTGGCATTGACTTCGCGCTTTGTTGAAAAAGACACAGGCATTGAGCATTTGCGGCTTGCAATCGGACAGCAATTCAGCTTCATCGATCCAAAAGTGAATTTGCTGCCGCCGCAAGTGACCAGTGGCCGGTCGGATTTCATTGCGGCGATTTCCGGACGGTTGACCAAAGATATCAGTACCGATTCGAATATCCAGATGGACGAATCCAAATTGTGGATCGAGAAACTGAGAACCGGGGTAAGTTACCAACCAGAGCCAGGAAAGGTATTGAATCTCGGCTATCGTTTTACACGGGATGTGCTGGAGCAAGTGGATACATCGTTTCAGTGGCCGTTATACCGCAATTGGCACGGCGTTACCCGCGTCAATTATTCTTTGAAAGACGATAAATTGTTGGCGGGACTTGCCGGGATTGAATACAACACATGCTGCTGGGCGTTTCGCGTGGTATTGCAGCGTTTAACAACGGCAACGCAGACTACGACCACCGCATTTTTTGTACAACTCGAATTGAAGGGACTCATGGGACTCGGTAATAATCCGCTACAGGTATTGCAGCAAAGCATTCCAGGTTACACCAGCGTTTACTAATCGACGCAACGCATATTGCACTTAATCAGTGACATCATTTCATGTATAGAAGCAATTATTTTTGTGTTTTTTTGCTGTTGGTATTTTTCATTCCGTTTTCAGTTGCGGCACAAGAATTGGCATTCGATTCTCCAACATCACGATCGTTAGATTATATCGTAGCAATTGTCAATGAAGATGTGATTACGCGCAAAGAGTTGGACGAAGCGATCAAGCTTGGTATTTCCCGGCTGCAACAACAAGGGATGCCGCTGCCGGATTCGCCAACACTGGAAAAACAAGTATTGGAATCCGTGATTACCAAGAAAATTCAAGTTCAGCATGCGCAAGAAGTGGGGCTTTCGATTACGGAAGGCGAATTGGACGAGACTATCCAGCGAATCGCCGAAGATAACAAATTGTCGCTGCCGGAATTCCATGCCGCGCTTGAAAATGACGGTATCCGTTATAGTAAATTCCGCGAAGAGATCCGGGACGAAATGATCATGGCGCGATTGAAAGAACGCGAGGTCAGAAACCAAGTGAACGTGACCGAAGGAGAAGTCGATAATTACTTGCAAACCCAGGATTCCAATACCGGCGGCCAGGACGAGTATCGCTTGGCGCATATTTTGATATTGGTAACGGAAAACATGAATAGCAGTCAGATACAGCAAAGAAGCGAGCGCGCGGAAATGGCCGCCGTCAAAATCAACGACGGCGTGGATTTTTCACAGGTGGCGGCTGAATTTTCGGATGCGACGGATGCGAAGAGCGGCGGAATTATCGAATGGCGCCCCATTGCGCAACTGGGACCCATGTTTGCGAAAATGCTGGAATCTTTGAATCCCGGCGATGTAACGCCGATCATCCAAAGCCCGAACGGTTTTCATATTTTTAAATTGCTGGGGCGACGGGCTCAGGAAACGCCTATCGTTATTATCGACCAAACGCATTCTCGTCATATATTAATTAAAATCAATGAATTGACTTCAGAGGGCGAGGCTAAGCTGAAAATTCAAAAAATAAAGGAACGGTTGGATGGCGGTGAGGATTTCGCCGAATTGGCCAAGCTGTACTCGGAAGATACCAGCGCTTCGTCCGGCGGCGATTTGGGGTGGCTATCGCCCGGCGATACCGTACCGGAATTTGAAAAAACGATGAATGCATTACTCCTGGGGCAGGTCAGCAATCCGGTCAAGTCGCAATTCGGCTGGCACTTGATTCAAGTGTTGGAGCGTCGAACTCAGGATGTCAGCGTGAATCGGCGCAGACAAGAAGCGCGCCAAGCGATTCGAAACAAAAAAACAGACGTGGTAATTCAGGAATGGTTGCGCCAATTGCGCGATCAAGCGTATATCGAATATCGATTGGATGCGGAATATGAACCGTAGCGCATTGCCGTCTTTGGTTCTGACTGCGGGCGAACCGGCAGGAATCGGTCCCGATTTATGCGTGCAAATCGCGCAACAGCCATTGCCGTGCAATCTTGTTGTTATTGCCGATGGCGATTTGTTGGTGGCGCGCGCGCGACAATTGCGGCTTCCCTTGCAATTGATCGACGTATCGGCAGCTTCGCCCGTGCAGCATCGCGAAGGCAGTTTGCAAGTACTGCATGTTCCCGTAGCCGAAACGGTAGCAGCGGGAACATTGAACCCGGCCAATGCACGGTATGTGCTGACGACACTGGATCGTGCCGTTGCGGCTTGTCAATCCGGACAATTCAACGGTATGGTGACGGCGCCGGTGCATAAAGGTGTGATCAACGATGTCGGCATTGCGTTTACCGGGCATACGGAATATTTGTCGGCATTGACCGCCAGTGAGGTGGCGATGATGCTGGTCGGCGGTAATATGCGGGTGACGCTGGCAACCACGCACTTGCCATTAAAAGATGTTGCCGCTGCTATTACGGCAGACCTCATCGAGCGAAAATTGCGCATCATTGCGCACGATTTGGTGTCGCGTTTTTTGCTCGAGAATCCGCGCATCGCGGTAGCGGGACTTAATCCGCATGCGGGAGAGTCCGGTCATTTGGGACATGAGGAAATCGATGTAATCATCCCCGCGTTGAACAAATTGCGCGGCGAAGGTATGAATCTGATCGGCCCGTTGCCGGCGGATACGCTGTTTAATCCCGAGCAACTGAAACAATTCGATTGCGTTTTTACCATGTACCATGATCAGGGATTGCCGGTGTTGAAGCACGCAAGTTTTGGCGGCGGCGTCAATGTGACGCTGGGGCTGCCGATTATTCGCACATCGGTCGATCACGGTACGGCGCTGGAGTTGGCGGGAACGGGCCGAGCCCACGCGGGAAGTTTGTTGGCCGCAATCGAAATGGCCTCGCAATTGGCTGGTAATCAGTTGTTGCGACAAGGGCATGCAGCATAATCCGCGCAAGCGATTCGGGCAAAATTTTCTGGTCGATCGATCGGTTATTGCGCAAATCATTGCTGAGATTGCGCCACGCCGAGAAGATCGTGTCGTTGAAATCGGCCCTGGATTGGGAGCATTAACGCATCCGCTGTTGCAAATTGTCGACCATTTGCATGCAGTTGAAATCGATCGCGATATCGTCGGGCGGCTACAAGCAGCATTCACGCCCGAACGATTGACCATTCACGCAACCGATGCGTTGAAATTCGATTTCTCATCGCTGGGAAACCAATTGCGTATCGTTGGGAATTTACCGTATAACATTTCCACGCCGTTATTGTTTCACCTCAGTCAATTCTCCGAACATATTCTGGATATGCATTTCATGCTGCAAAAAGAAGTTGTTGATCGTATGGTTGGCATGCCAGCAACATCCGATTATGGCCGTCTTTCGATCATGTTGCAGTATCGCTTTGATATGGAGCATGTGTTTAACGTACCGGCAACCGCTTTCCGCCCGATGCCGAAAGTGGAATCGGCGATTGTGCAGATGAGTCCACGGCCCCCGGCGCAATTGACCGCGAAGAACGATGCACTGTTTGCTGAGATCGTAACCGCTGCATTTTCGCAACGGCGGAAAACGCTTCGCAATACGTTGCAACGATATTTAACTCAAGAGGATTTCGCCATGCTGGAGATCGATTCTGGTCTCAGGGCTGAAAATTTACCGGTGGAAAGGTTTGTCGCCATCGCTAATTTTTTAGCCTAAAATTCAAATCGTGATCGATGCATGGGGGATAAAAGTGGTTCGCCATCTAAGCCGGCTTATTTCGTTATTCGTATTGTGCCTGCTGTTTTCCTGCGCATCGAAGTCGACGGGGAAACGCGTCGACGATTCGGTAGGGCAACCGATTAAGCCTGTTTCCGTATTCGAGCAACTGACTTTCAAATCGGATGGCAGGACAGTTTTTGAGGATGACGGAAATTTCATTCTCATCGAAGGCAGCAAATGCGTTCAGCGCGATCATGGTGCAGAACCGGTTGTTACGATACAGTGGATCGAAATGCCCGGCTATGTGGATCATGGTACTGTGGTATTGAATGGTTGGGATTTACGCTTTTTACAACACGACCGCGAAGTCAATTCGCTGCGAGCAGATATCGTACGTAGCAAGCTGGTGAAAAATAACACCTCAACGTTTCTGGTATTTGAAGCGCATGGAAAGCTGGACGATCAGGAACGCAAGGATGCGTTTGAGTTTTGTGTGTTCTACAGTGCGTTCGGTTACCGCGCTGCAGCGGTTGAGGCCGCAATAGAAGGCGATGACGGCGGTATCGAAACAGCCGTGGCGCATTCGAAGCATAAAGGCGCTGTCGCTACCATGGAGTATGTCGGCACTAAAGGCACGCTAAAAGGGAATGAGACAATGGCTGTTATTCCTCGCGGCATTGATTTTCAGTTCGACGATTCCTTTGAGTGTGAATTGCGGCTTGTTCCTTGTAAATGGAAGGATAGTACTGATTACCGGTTGCTGCAGACAGCTTACAATCTGTCGCAAACCGGAACCTCGCCGACTCTGGACGGTACCCCGCATTGGGCTGTGCAAGCTATTTTTAAACCAAACGACATTCAGCCGCACAGAGTCAAAACGCGCGTGGTGCACATTCTCGGTCGCGCCGTGAAATTGCGTGCGGATTTTTTGGCGCTGAATCCTCGCATGGGTAAAACGGATCAATGCCGCAAAAATGCCGATGGCATTGTGCGCACGCAAACTTTCCATATTACTGATTTGCCGTATGATTATGCGGTGCCGATGCTGACAGGATGGGATCTTTCAAACGAATGCGAGCAGCAAAGAATTCAGCGTATCGGAATTTGGTTGCACGATATTCGCTTTGACGCGCAAAGCGGCAGCTTGGAGTATAAGCTATCCTCCATTTTGCGCGATAGCGACGGCGCACCCGGCTTTAACGCTGTGCATCGCGTGATGGTTCTGGGGTTGCAGCGCACGCCTTCGTCAATAAAATATCAGGTGCCGATGAATATCATGATTCGTGAGCAATAATCGCAAATCGTTATTTCTTTGCTTCCGATGAAACTTATCGGCGCCATCTGTCTCAATGCGTATGTGCAATGCCGCTATAATTGACCGGTGTTCCCAACTTTAACGGAGAAGATGTATGCAGCGTCGATTTGACCTTGTGAAAAATAGTTTTGCGGCTTTCCTATCCATTCTTGTCGTATTGCCGATGTTCATTGGCGCTGCGGCGGCAGAAGAAATTGGCAAAGTGTCGACAAAATTTAAGCTCTTGGGAGCCAACGACAAAATTGTCATCGAAGCATTTGACGATCCTGAAGTGCCGGGAGCGACTTGCTATTTAAGCCGGGCGAAAACGGGCGGAGTGAGCGGGGCGGTCGGCGTTGCGGAAGACACTTCGGATGCATCCATTGCATGCCGTCAAATCGGCCCGATCGTTTTATCCGATAAAATAAAGAGTGGCAAGGAAAATGGCGAGGAAGTTTTTAAAAAGAGCACGTCGCTGTTGTTCAAGTCGTTACAGGTGGTGCGATTTTACGATCCGAAGCGCAATGTGCTGGTTTATTTGACCTACAGCGACCGGATTATCGAGGGATCGCCGAAAAACAGCATTTCGGTGATACCGATTAAGTCATGGAATTAACGGGGTTATTACGATTGCATTGGCGGCGGCGCTAAAAAAACACCGACATCAATGGAATTTAGCAATGGCTGATATTATAATGCCGGGTTATTTCTTAGCACTTGTTTATATTGGCTAACATTATTCTTCATGCAGTTATTCGCTTTCGGCATCAATCATAATACCGCTCCGCTGGATGTGCGCGAGCAGGTTACTTTTCCTGAGAATACGATGGAGCTTGCTTTGCGCGATTTGATCGGACGCAATCCGATTAAGGAGGCGGCCATCGTATCAACTTGCAATCGTACCGAAGTGTATTGCTGTACCGATAAACCGGAAGACGCCGTCGGTTGGCTGGCGGATTTTCATCACTTGCCGACGCGCGAATTGGATCCGTATTTGTACAGATTTCCGCGCGAGCAGGCGGTTAAGCATGCTTTCCGCGTGGCCAGCGGATTGGATTCGATGGTTTTGGGCGAACCGCAAATTCTAGGACAACTGAAAAGCGCGGTGAAATCGGCGGAGCATGCCGGAACGTTAGGTTTGTTACTGCATAAGCTGTTTCAACGCACGTTTTATGTGGCGAAAGAAGTGCGTACGTCAACCGAGATCGGTTCCAGCTCGGTTTCCATGGCGGCGGCAGCAGCACGGCTGGCCGAGCGAATTTTTGGCGATATCGGCGAACAACGCGTACTGTTCATCGGTGCCGGAGAAATGATCGAATTATGCGCCAATCACTTTGCAGCGCGCAGCCCGAAGAAAATCACCGTGGCTAACCGTACCACCGAGCGCGCGGAAGCATTAGCGAGCCGGTTTAACGCGCAAGCGATCACGCTCAGCGAATTGCCGGAGCAATTGGCGTTGCACGATATCGTCGTGACTTGTACTGCAAGTCCGTTGCCGATTTTGGGGAAAGGTATGGTGGAGCGCGCGATCAAAATTCGCAAGCATCGCCCACTGTTCATCGTCGATCTGGCGGTCCCGCGCGATGTGGAATCGGAAGTCGCTGAATTGGACGATGTGTTTTTGTATTATGTTGATGACTTGTCTGAGATCGTAAAAGAGGGATTGGATTCGCGTCAGAGTGCAGTGGCGCACGCTGAAACCATTATCGATTCCAATGTTGTCGATTTTATGCGCTGGATGGCAACCCGGGAAATGGTGCCGACCATCCGTGCATTGCGCGATCAAGGCGAACGTTATCGCCGCCACGAGTTGGAGCGCGCCAATAAATTGCTCGATAAAGGCGAGGACCCCAAGAAAGTGATTGAAGCGCTGAGCAATAGCCTAACCAACAAATTTCTGCATCTGCCTTCCAATGCATTGAATCAAGCCACGACAGACGAGCGCGAGCAATTGGTCGAGTTAGTCGATCGACTGTATCAATTGCATCGCCCGCAATGAACAAAAATATCACGGAACGGCTCACTCGCTTGAGTGTGCGCCTGGAAGAATTAAACCATTTATTGAGCAGCGAATCCGCGACGGAGAATCTGGATAGCTACCGCAAATTGACGCGAGAGCATGCCGAGATCGTGCCGATTGTCGAGCTTTATCGTGCTTACCAGCAGTGCGAGCGAGATCTTCAAACTGCACGGGAAATGCATGCCGATTTGGAGATGCGCGATTTTGCCGAAGCGGAGATTCAGACGGGCAAAGAAAAACTGGTCAAACTGGAATCGGAGATCCAAAAGCAATTGCTGCCGAAAGATCCGAACGATGAACGCAATATTTTTCTGGAAATTCGTGCCGGCACCGGCGGCGACGAATCCGCGCTTTTTGCTGGCAATTTGTTTCGCATGTATTCGCGGTATGCGGAACGGCAAGGCTGGCAGGTCGAGATTATTTCGCAGAGTTTGTCGGATATCGGCGGTTATAAGGAAATCATCGCAAAGATTATCGGTCATGGCGCTTATTCGCGGCTCAAATTCGAATCGGGCGGTCATCGGGTACAACGCGTTCCCGTGACTGAAACACAAGGGCGCGTGCATACCTCGACGTGTACCGTGGCGGTAATGCCCGAGGCCGATGAGATCAGCGAAGTCGTGCTTAATCCAAGCGAACTGCGCATCGATACTTTCCGCGCTTCCGGTGCGGGCGGCCAGCATATCAATAAAACCGATTCAGCCGTGCGAGTGACACATTTACCGACCGGTATTGTGGTGGAATGTCAGGACGGTCGTTCGCAGCACAAAAACAAAGCGCAAGCGCTGAGCGTATTGGCCGCGCGCATCCACGACAAGCAAATGCGCGCGCATCACGCCGAGCAGGCTGCGACGCGCAAATCCCTGGTAGGTACCGGTGAGCGCTCGGAACGGATTCGTACCTACAACTTTCCTCAAGGGCGCATCACCGATCATCGTATCAATTTGACCCTCTACAAAATGGATCAGATCATGGACGGCGATATCGACGAATTATGTTCGGCATTGGTTGCCGAGCATCAAGCGGAGCTTTTGGCGGCTTCCGTGCAGGAATAATATCGTTGCAGTCTTAATGCAATCTCAAACCATCGCGCAAGTTTTAACCGCTGTCGGTCGGAATGTCGCACCGGTCGATGCGCAAATGCTGTTGCAACATGTGCTGAATGTGAATCGCACTTTCTTGCTGACGCATCCGGAACATGTGCTGACATCGCAGCAAGCAGCGACATTCCTTAAATTGATCCAACAACGCATTGAGGGTTGGCCAGTCGCTTATTTGATCGGGAAGCGCGAATTTTACGATTTGATTTTTGACGTCAGCGAAGCGGTGCTGATTCCGCGCCCGGAAACCGAATTATTGGTCGAGTGGGCACTTGAATTGATACCGGATAACAAGCCGAGCAATATTCTGGAACTCGGCGTCGGCAGCGGCGCGATTGCGATTACGATTGCCAAACATAGACCGCAAGCCCATGTGGCCGGTGTCGATTTATCCGTCGATGCGCTTGCTGTGGCACGCCAGAACGCAATAAAACTGCAAGCCGATAATATCAATTGGGTTGCCGGAAGCTGGTTTGATGAACTTTCGGATAGGAAATTCGATCTGATCGTATCGAATCCGCCTTATGTGGCGGAGAACGATGCGCACTTGCAGCAAGGCGATTTGCGATTCGAACCGCAGGTTGCTTTGTCTGCGGGATTACATGGATTGGCGTGTATTATGCACATTATTCGGTTGGCACCGCAATACCTTAGCGATGCCGGTTGGTTGCTGCTGGAACACGGATACGATCAAGCTGCGGAATGCCGACGATTGCTGGAAGAAAGAGATTTTAGTAATATTTGTTCGCACCCCGATTTGGCTGGCATAATGCGCGTCAGCGGCGGCCAATGGAATGCACGCGCTGATTGTAATCGATTCAAGCCGCAGTAAAATGCATTAAAAGCAATCTATTGAAATGATCTTTTGGAGAAATTAACACAATGAGCGTTGAAGATTTAATCGAGCAACAAGTCACTACACATCCTGTCGTACTTTACATGAAGGGCACTTTGGATCAGCCACAGTGCGGATTCTCGGCGAATGCGGTGAATATTCTACGAGCCTGTGGCGTTGATAATATCTTCTCGGTGAATGTCTTAGAAGATCCGGAAATCCGGCAAGGCATCAAGGATTATTCAAACTGGCCAACCATTCCGCAATTATATGTCAACGGAGAGTTCATCGGCGGTTCGGATATCGTTACCGAAATGTATCAATCCGGGGAGTTGCAGAAGCTGTTTGAGAATTAAGGAAGCGCTGAATAATTGGCTACGTAAGCGATCTGCTGCGTTGGGTGCGCGGGCTTGCTTTGAAAGATAGCACAAGCCCGTTGCTTTTTTATATTACCGATAGATATCGCGATGTACGCCAGCTTTCAATGCCTGGATAGCATCATCTTTGTTTGTTACGATTTGCCGATGCGGACAGAAAATGTTTTTTGCCAGTTCGCGTTGCGCATAAAACTGTCTAACCAAGTCGATTTTCTGCCATTCCGAAACACGGGGTTGAGCCCAGGTTTTGTCGTTACGTCCTAGCGCATAGAGTTTTCTTTCATCGGTAGCGCAGCGGATTCCTTCATAACTGACATTCATGGCACCCGTCGATGATCTGACCACCAGCGTAAAGCGAATGACGCCGTCCCCGCCGATTTTTATGGAATCGGTATCGACCAGATATTGATTGTCGGTAATGGCGCCCGAGTCGAAAGCAAGCAGGCTTCGTTCCTCGGGGTAAGGCGGAAGCTGTGTCATTTGCTCGATCCAAGGCTTGTCGCTCTCGAATTCGTCCTTGATGGGCGGCTTGGCGCAACTTGTCAGCAACAATACGGCAGCACAACACAGAATCGTTATCCGCTTCATGACGCGATCAGGTCGTTTCGTAACGATGCACGGGTATCTGGATCGAGAATCTCGGTCGATGTGCGATAGGCCTCGTGATCGGTGCCCATGCTAAGCGTAGCGCCTTGCCGGAAATCTTGAATCATTGCAGGCGTCAGTTCAAATCGCAGAAAATGCACCGACGAGGTCTTTTCGGCGTTTTCCCGTTCCAGATCTTCATCGGCAATCGCATAAACAGGCGTATGATCGCCGATCTTTACCCATACTTTGTCTTCGATGCTGATAAGCACGGCCAGTTGTGCTGCACGCATTGCAGGGTCGGGATATTCGATCATCATCGTTGCTTTCCAGTTATGACCGGTCGGAATCAGCGGCGTATAGGTTTCAAGCTCATGGACGATTTCGTCTTCCTGAAAAATTTTTTCGACATGCAGCATTTCCTGAATCTGGTAGCGAATCGTCACCGCATCTTCAAAAATCAGCGTGATATTTTCGCCCAAAGCGATTTTGCGCGCTTTTTTGTGTGCCATGACTTGGGTGCGGAAATCTTTGCGGATTTTGGCGTATGCTTCCAATGTCAGCAAATTGTCTCGGGTGATCGCGGGTGAAAGTTTCTTATCAGTTTGAGCGGATTCGGAAACGGATGAATTTGTTTTTGTAACGGTTGAATGATCGGTATCCATGTCGTAAGCCTTACGTAATAGTGTCAGCGGATGCAGTTTTTGCGCTTTGTTGTCGCCCATGCCTTGCTCGATATGTCGGGCGGCAATTGCGCAATCAGAGCTGATGAAATCGGGGTTAGATTCCGCCATTAGCCGGAAGACGGGGCGGCCGATTTTCATCGAGTCGGCAAAAAACTCGCTTTTTACGCCCCAGGTGCCGTCGTGACCGGAGCAACGTTCAACGGTGGTGACCTGCGTGTCCGGGATCAATTGCAAAATATCGCGGGTTTTCTTGCCGAAGTTTTGCACGCGCTGATGGCATGGCACATGGTAAGCCACATTGCCCAGCGGCTTCTTGAAATCGGTTTTTAGCAGACCGTCCTGATTCCTCAGTGCCAGATATTCGAACGGATCGAACATCGCCGCTGCGACCGCTTGAACGGCTTCGTCGCCGGGAAATAGCAGCGGCAGTTCCTGTTTGTACATCAGCGTGCAGGAGGGCACGGCGGAAAGAATGGCGTAGCCTTCTTGCGCCAGGTTGAATAAATGCGGGATGTTTTGGTTTTTGAGTTTTTCAACGGTTTCCAAATCGCCAAGCTCCAGCTTCGGCATGCCGCAGCAAGCTTCTTTATCGACCAAGCGTGCCGGTATTTCGTTGTGCGCCAGGATTTTCAATAAATCGTGGCCGATGCCCGGTTCGTTGTAATTTACATAGCATGTGGCATAAATTGCTACTTTTCCGGGAGTGCGCGCGCCGTTTATTACCGAGAAGGATTCGTCCGGTGTCGCGGTGTCGCGAAATCTGCCGGATGCGTATTCAGGCAGTTTTCGATCGGCATGGATACCCAGCATACTGTCCATGACCTTACGAACAGCCGGTGTGTTATTCAATGCATTGACGGTTTGCACAACGACCGGGATCGTTGCCAGTTTGCCCACCGCATCGGTATTGGAAAGTAATTTGTCGCGAAATCTGGCGCCATTGTTTTTATACTTGACCGCTTTCGCGCGCAGCATCAAATGCGGAAAATCGATGTTCCATTCGTGCGGCGGCACATATGGACATTTGGACATAAAGCACATATCGCAAAGATAACAGCGGTCGACGACTTGCCAAAATTGTTTTTTGTCGACACTGTCCAATTCGCCGGTTGAGCCTTCGTCGATCAAATCGAACAGGCGCGGAAATGCGGTGCAAAGATTGATGCAGCGGCGGCAACCATGGCAGATATCGAAAACCCGTTCCAATTCCTGATTCAGGCTGGTTTCGTTATAAAACTCGATATTTTTCCAGTCGATAGGGTGGCGTTTAGGTGCTTCGAGACTTCCTTCTCGGGTGGACATGGCGTTGTTTGCTTAGTGAATGAAAATCGTGGCCTAAAGACAATAACCGGAGTTGATCGGAAAATTTTCCATCAGCTCCGGTGGTAAGTGCATTTGCAACAATTAGTCGGCCAAGCCATCCAATGCGCGTTGGAAGCGATTGGCGTGCGAGCGTTCCGCTTTGGCTAGCGTTTCAAACCAATCGGCAATTTCATCGAATCCTTCGTCACGCGCCGTTTTGGCCATCCCAGGGTACATATCGGTGTACTCGTGGGTTTCGCCGGCAATGGCGGTTTTTAGGTTGTCGCGGGAAGAACCGAACGGCATGCCGGTAGCCGGATCGCCGCAGCTTTCCAAGTATTCCAAATGACCATGCGCATGCCCGGTTTCGCCTTCGGCGGTCGAGCGGAATACCGCAGCAACGTCGTTTTGTCCTTCCACGTCAGCTTTTGCTGCAAAATACAAATAACGGCGATTCGCTTGCGATTCACCGGCAAATGCGGCTTTCAGATTGCCTTCTGTTTTAGAGCCTTTGAGTTGCATTGTGATCTCCTTAGTTAATAAATTATTATGGTTTTTATCGATAAAATAAGTGTATTTACGGAATACGCATTGCCCGAATGGCTGGAAGAAGAACGCTTGCAGTATGAATTAGTGCCTTGTTCATGCCGGTCACTCAATAAGCGGATGCGGGAAAATACATGATTCAATCCGTGACACGAGACTATCGAAGGGTGTGGATAATGTCAACCACTATAAAGAGCGGCAATGTTTGACTTAATTACTCGTCGGGGTAGAGTAAGCTAATTACGCACGGATGCCTTTGCAATGAAATGGACCGATCTGAAAAACTGGGCGACCAATTACTGGGAACAGCTTCGAGAGGCGTTGTTGTCGCCGAAAGTTGACGATGCCATGTTGGAAGCATCGTTGCGCGAAGCGCGGGCGAAGCTGCCGGTACCGGTGTTATGGCTGATCGGCAAAACGCAATCCGGAAAAACATCGATCATCCGGGCGTTGACGGGTAGCGAGGCGGCGCAGATCGGCGATGGGTTTCGGCCTTGCACGCGCAACTCGCAGTTTTACGATTTTCCTGTGGATGCGCCCGTTATTCGTTTCCTGGATACTCGTGGTTTGGGCGAAGTAGCGTACGATCCAATGGAAGATTTGTCGTATTGCGAATCCCAGGCGCATGTGATTGTGGCGGCGATGAAAGCTTTCGATATCAATCAATCGGCGGTTTTGGGCGTATTGCAAGCGATTCGCAAACGCCACCCGGAATGGCCAGTGCTGGTCGTGCAAACCAATTTGCATGAATTGTATCCGGAGGGGGTGCAGCATGCGCAGCCTTGGCCGTATGCGCAAGATCCTTTGCCGCAAGCGGTTCCGGCCGATTTGCGGCGCGCTTTGTCGGCGCAACGCGATGCATTCAAAGCATTGCCCGGATTTGCGCCGGTGCGTTGGGTGGCGGTCGATCTGACGCTGCCGCACGATGGCTTCTCTCCGCCGGATTACGGTTTGGATGCGTTGTGGCAGGCGATCGAATCGGTATCGTCGCTCGGTTTGCGGCAACAATTGGCCGGTGCACAGGAACTTCACGATTTATATGCCCGCACCGCGCATCAGCAAATTGTCGGTTATTCGCTGGCAGCCGCAGGATTGGGTTCCGTTCCGGCGGTGGATTTGGTTGCGGTATCGGCTGTGCAAGCCAAATTGCTGCATAGCCTGGCGGTGATGTACGGACAAGACTGGGATCGTGATACCATCGTCGAATTTCTGGGTTTGGTGGGTGCCGGGATCGTTTCCAGTTATGCGATGCGATTAGTAAGCCGTGCGGTGGTTAAGTTAATACCGTTTTTGGGTCAGACCGCAGGTGTGCTGTGGAGTGCGAGCGCGAGCGGTGCCAGTACCTATGCGCTGGGCAAGGCGGCGGTATACTTTTTCATGCGGCGCAAAAATGGTTTGAATGTCGATGCGGAGACTGTGCGCCGCATTTATCAAGAAGAGCTCGAACGCGGCAGTGAAATTTTGAAACATCGTCTACAGGTTAAATTCGAATGAAATCGCTGATTCCACAAGTCGATTGGTTGCGGGTATTTGTTTTATTGCTGTCGATATTGCCGCTGCTTGCGCTGTTTGTACTGGGTTTTTGGTGGTTGTGGCAAAGCGGTTATGTGTTGTTTTGGCTTATTGCCATGGCGGTGTGCGGCGCGATGGGGTACGGTTTGCAACAATGGCTGGTGATGCGCGACAGGCGGTTATTAACCGATACCGCAACTGCGCCGAATCCGGAGTGGCCGCCGAGTGCCGATGCAGTATGGAAGCAAGTGGAAGCCTTGGCGGAAAGCTGCCAGCCGGAAGATTGGCCGTTGGAACAAGAAACATGGATACTGGCGCTCGGGCAGAAAACGATGGAAACCGTCGCACATTGCTATCATCCCGACGCGGATAAGCCGTTGTATGAACTGACCGTTCCGCATACTTTATTGATTATCGAGCGCGCCAGCCGCGATTTGCGCCTGGATGTGGCTGAAAAAATACCGTTCAGCAACCGGCTGACCATCGGCGATTTTTTTCGCATTCAACGCTGGACGGAAAAAGCGGAGCAGGTGTTTAAAATTTACCGCGCGGGTAGTGTGTTGATTAATCCGGTCAATGCGTTGCTCAGCGAAGTATGGCGTCTGTTTCGCGCCCGCAGCTTCGATCAGGCGCGGGATGAATTGCATCGCTGGTTTTTGCGCGCGTATGTGTACAAGGTCGGTTATTACGCCATCGATCTGTATAGCGGGCGTTTATTGTTGAGCGACGAGCCGCCGACGCAAACCGCCACGCCGGAATCGCAAGCGGATCTGGCAACCATCGAGCAAGCTGCCAAATCTGTCGCAGAGCCGCTGCGCATACTGGTGCTTGGCCGCTCCAATACCGGGAAATCGAGTTTGATCAATGCATTGTTCGGCGACTTAACCGCTGCGACGGATGCATTGTCCGACACCACTCGAATGCTGCAACCCTATGCGTTATCGCGCGAAGGACTCACGCAAGCGCTGATTTTCGATAGCCCCGGTTGCGATAGTCCGTTTTTTGACAGCAAACAAATGTTGATAGCCGCCGGAAACGCCGATTTGATCATCTGGGTTAGTCCGGCCAATCGCGCAGACCGGCAAATCGAGCGGCAATTTCTGGATACGCTGCGCAGCTTTCAGTCGGCGCGCTTAGATCGATATCCTGCGCCGTTGCTGGTTGTCGCCAGCTTTATTGACCGACTGCGTCCGGTCAACGAATGGCAGCCGCCTTACGATTTAACGGACAAGCACAATGCCAAAGCAATCAACATCAATGGCGCTGTGCGCGCGATTGCCGCCGATCTTGCAGTTGCGGTGGAGCAAGTGATACCCGTCTGCCTGCAATCTGGTAAAGTCTATAACGTCAACGATACTCTGTGGGCGGTCATCCTGAATCATCAAGACGAAGCGCTGCGGGTACGTTTGATGCGCTGCCTGGATGCCAAAAAACGCATTGAGGATTGGATTTTGCTGCGGCGTCAAATGGCCGGCGCCGGAAGGTTTTTGCGCGATTTGCCGGAGATTCTGGGAAAGCGTACCGGTAAGTGATTT
>JALRCN010000215.1 GCA_023257295.1 Nitrosomonas sp.
GCGTGACAGGCCGGTATTCTAACCAACTGAACTACCACTCCTACAACCAGCTATTATCTGATTGGTGGGTGCTGACGGGATCGAACCGCCGACATTCGCCTTGTAAGGGCGACGCTCTACCAGCTGAGCTAAGCACCCGCTTGGAAAGCGCGCTAGTTTACTGCATCTTTGAGTGCTTTACCAGCACTGAATTTAGGAACTTTAGCCGCTTTGATTTTAATTGCAGCGCCAGTGCGCGGATTGCGGCCAGTCCGTGCAGCTCTTGTACCTACTTTAAAAGTCCCAAACCCGACCAGAGTTACACTTTCATTCTTTTTGAGTGCGCCTTTTATTGCAGTCAATGCTCCATCCAACGCACTTCCTGCCGAAGCTTTAGAAATTTTAGCCGATTTTGCGATTGCTTCAATGAGTTCAGATTTGTTCATATAATTCCCCTTCTAAGTTAATGGTAATTAAATCACAAGCTAATACTGCAGTCGCTCTTATATCAAGCCGCTAACGCCCGGTCAAGCAAATTTGAGGCGCCTTTATACGACCAATTCATCCGCTATTTCGCCCCTCATCGGACACCGGCCCACACCAAAAAAAAATAATCAAAATAAATCAATTGACTATGATACATACATCGAAATTACCCCAATATACCCCAGAGTAATTTGCGATCAATAAGTTTCTGATTTTTGTTCGCGATTTAACAACACTTCTACAGCTGCTCGCGCCGACACGCTGCCATTCAATATATTACAAACAGCTTGCGTAATCGGCATTTCAATCCCCAGTTTTGCTCCCAGACGCAAAACCGATTGCGCGGTATGCACGCCTTCGGCAACATGTCCGAGTGTATCAAGGATATCGTGCAATGACCTGCCTTGCGCAAGCATGAGACCTACTTGCCTATTCCGAGACAAATCGCCGGTACTCGTCAGAATTAAATCACCCAGTCCGGCAAGCCCCATGAAAGTTTTCATATCGCCGCCCAAACCAAGCCCCAGGCGCGTGATTTCCATCAACCCCCGGGTAATCAATGCAGCACGGGCATTATGACCAAACCCCAAGCCATCGGAAATACCTGCTGCAATGGTAATCACATTTTTGACCGCACCGCCGGTTTCCACACCCACGACATCACGGCTGGTATAAATACGCAATCTTGCACTATGCAACTCGGCAGCCATTTTTGCGGCAAAATCGGCGCACCCGGAAGCCAATGTCAGTGCGGTTGGCAACCCTTGCGCAACTTCCTCGGCAAAACTGGGACCCGACAAGACACCTAAATGAGACGCCATATCCGCATACTCCTCTTGAACAACTTGATGCGGCAAGAAGGCGGTTTCAGCCTCAAATCCCTTGCATCCCCAAATAACCGGAATCCGGATTTCATAAACCGCCATAACGCGCAGCGTTTCCCGCAAACCCACAATAGGCACGACGATCAAGGCGAGATTTGCCGCATGCAGTGCCTCGGCAAGGTTTGACGTAATCTTTAACGATTGTGGTAACGAATGACCTGGAAGAAAGCTTTGATTGATACGCCGCCGATCCATCTCAATTGCATGATCCGGATCCTTGGTCCATAGACTGATATTGTGACGCGCCGATAAATTGATTGCTAACGCGGAACCCCAAGCACCGGCGCCCAGTACCGCAATTTTCATGAACCCCAAACCTGATTGACTTTAACATAGCCCGACTGTCCGTCGGGATGACGTACTTTCACCCAACCCGTCGCCTCGGCATCGAGCCATTCCAGCACACTATCTTGCTCAGCTTGAAAAATCAGCTCCGAATCTGTATCGGCGGCTTTATGAATACCAGCCAACGACGCCGTGACCACGACATAGCGATGCTTGCTAAGCGCTTTCTTTTCAACCCAGGCAAGACTGCCGCTGCTGTCGCGCACTTTCGCCCAACCATCTACTTCAACCACGACTTCAACGGGAAGAAAGCGGTTTGCCACAAATAACTTATCCGCCTTTAGCGAAGGCGCATCGTACATGATGACCACATCATCGGATATCGAATAAAACTCCATCTCGCCCGTTGCATAACCGGGAAACAAAATCAAATAGCCCAGCAACAAAGCCGTAACGACTCTTGCTCTACATAATCTGCATAATCCGATCAATCGATTCTCATTCATTGATGCGCCTATCAAAATTACCGGAATTTACCCGGCTTAATTTTTACTCTTTTTTTGTTGATACATGGCTTCAAAATTGACTGGATTGAGAATAACCGGCGGAAAACCCGCCCGAATCACAACATCGGACACCACTTCCCGCAAATAAGGGAACAAAATATTTGGACAACCGATACCTAAAACCGGATCTATCTCACCGTCAGGGATATTTTTAATACGAAAAATTCCCGACTGCTGCACCTCAACCAAGAACATGATCTTATCCTTCATCTTGGCAGTGACCGTCGCGGTCAACAAAACCTCATACAACCCCTCATCACTATTGATATCGATACTTTTGGAATCAAGCTGCAGATTTATTTCCGGCGTATCACGCTCCAAAAAAATGTTCGGCGCATTCGGAATTTCTAAA
This sequence comes from Nitrosomonas sp., assembly GCA_023257295.1. Classification (GTDB taxonomy): domain Bacteria; phylum Pseudomonadota; class Gammaproteobacteria; order Burkholderiales; family Nitrosomonadaceae; genus Nitrosomonas. The sequence goes on from JALRCN010000215.1 coordinate 2,553, forward strand.
GACAAATCCCTGACATAGATCTTTTCTATCGCAAAAACAGGCTGTTGTTGCTCGCTCATATATACCTTCTTATCAATTATAAATCAGGATGCCAGCAAAGCCGTCAACTCTCCCTGACGATCCAATGAAGACAAATCATCGAATCCGCCCACATGCCGCTCGCCGATATAAATCTGCGGAACCGTACGGCGGCCTGTCTTTTCCATCATCTCCGCCCGTCGCGCAGGTTCGAGATCCACACGAATTTTTTCAATTTCTTGCACACCCTTGGCAAGCAGCAAACTCTCCGCCATTTTGCAATAAGGGCAAAACCCTGTTGTATACATCGTCACCTTTGGCACGCATCGCTCCTTACCGCTTCACCATGGGCAAACCAGCTCGTTTCCATGAATCTATGCCGCCTATCAAATTCACTACGTGAGTAAAACCCTGTTTTTTCAAAAACAAGCTGGGTTTATTGGAATGCACGCCGCCACGGTAAATGACTACAATCGGTTTTTCTTTAAAACGCTCCAGCTCAGCCCAACGTTCCTCGACTTTCTCCGACGGCACATGTTTCGCATTCGGCAAATGCCCGTCCGTGAACTCGCTATCGTCGCGAACATCCAGTACCACAGCGTCCTGATAATTGATCAGCTGCACAGCTTCTCGCGTATCGATTTCCTTGATTCCACCCCGCACCACCATCGGCCATAGCAGCATCAACCCGCTGATTATCGCGGTAATCAAAAAAAGCAGATTTTCCAATCTGCCGAAAATAAAGTGCCCTTGAAACAACGATAATTCCATACAATTTCTTACGCCATTAAATAAATGGTCCATTTTATCAGAAACGTAAAAGTTACGTGATCTCCTTGCAGCCGGTATCGCGGCGACCATCCGTCATTTTTGCTAAAAACCGACAACCCGTGCATTATTCGTGCAAAAGAATCAGTCAGATACTGTGTTTACGATCAAAAATATAATAAAATAGCCGTCGTTTTAAGCTATTTGATGTTATTCACTCCTCTTTTTAAAAGCTCAACATGAAAAAAATTGTTCTCCTGCGGCACGGGGAAAGCATCTGGAACAAAGAAAATCGATTTACTGGCTGGACGGACGTTGATTTAACGCCACAAGGCGTACTGGAAGCTTGTAGCGCCGGTCAATTATTGCGCGAGCATGGCTTTACATTCGACATCGCCTATACCTCCGTTCTTAAACGCGCCATTCGCACGTTATGGCTCGTACTCGACGAAATGGATCAAATGTGGATCCCCGTTGAGCATAGCTGGCGCCTGAATGAGCGCCACTATGGCGCACTGCAAGGACTCAATAAAGCAGAAACGGCCGAAAAATATGGCGATAAGCAGGTATTAGTTTGGCGCCGGAGCTACGATATCACCCCCCCGGCATTAGATACTAGCGACGATCGCTATGCTGGCACCGATCCACGCTATAAAAATCTGCCATCGCACGACATCCCACTGACCGAATGTCTCAAGGATACGGTAACCAGATTTCTTCCTTACTGGAATACCAGCATCGCACCTCAAATCGAAGCAGGAAAAAACGTCGTCATCGCAGCGCACGGTAATTCGCTACGCGCATTGGTTAAGTACCTAGATAATATTTCGGACAGCGACATACTCAGCTGCAACATTCCAACTGGCATCCCGCTCGTTTACGAATTGGACGACCGCTTAAAACCCATCAGAAATTATTATCTCGGAAATCAGGCACAAATACAGGAAGCCATGCAATCAGTAGCCAACCAAGGCAAATCATCCGGTTAAAATTTTGCTCATCACGACATGGGTATAAACAACGAGCTTATTCGATCCCAGCAAATTCATCCGACCGCAGAAACAATTCCTTCAATTCATAAACGGCGCGTTCAATGGGTAATTTTGCTCGGCATATTGTTCTTTTGCTATTCAACCGCAGCGCATTCAAATAATCAAGAGGATCTCCAATTGATCCGGGATCGCATCCAATCTTTACAAAAAGACTTGATCGGCAAGGTAGAACTCAAACAAGAAACATCGGAAGCATTGCAAAGAACCGCGCAAACCATCAGCGTCATTACCGGAAAATTAACCGAACTCAAAGAAGAAGACCGAAAAGCAATCACAGAACATCGTCAATTCCAAAATCAATACCAAGAAATCAAAAGCAAAACCGAATTGGAGCGCAATCGACTTGAAAAATTACTTTATCAGCAATACATAGCAGGAAAGCAGGATTATTTGCGGCTGGCTCTGAATCAACAAAATCCCAATCAAATCGCTCGCGCCGCCCATTATTACCAGCGGCTTTCCCTTGCTCGGATCGACGACATCAAAGCTCTCCAATCCGACCAAGAGAAACTCGAAACATTGATTCAATCCGGCCGTCGAAAAAAAGAAAAAATAGTTGCGATACAAGCGGAATACTTCGATCAACGCAAGAAATTGGAACAAGAAAAAGCCAAGCAACAAAATCTGCTTGCTCAAGTTTCTGAGCAAATCGACAAACAGCGGCAAGAAATCGACAAACTCAGGAAAGATGAAAAACAACTCACGAACTTAATTGAAGAAATCAATAAAGCGGTCGCTCAAAAAGAATCGAAAACCATCGGTTCCGCATTGATCAACCGCAAGCTGCCGGATGCCTCCTTAACCAACACACCATTTTCAACATTCAAAGGCAAATTAAATTTACCGGTACGAGGGAAACTTGTGAATGCTTTCGGCGGTCAACGCTCTGGTAAGCAATTAACGTGGAAAGGTCTGTTTATTCAATCGAACGAAGGTAATGAAGTTAAGGCAATATCGCCCGGAAAGGTTGTTTTTGCCGATTGGCTAAGAGGTTTTGGAAATCTGATCATCCTGGATCATGGCAGCGGTTACATGAGTCTATATGGCAATAATGCAACACTCCGCAAACAAGTCGGCGAAACGATACGGAGCGGAGAAACAATCGCAATCGTCGGAAATAGCAGTGGTAATTTAGATACAGGACTATACTTCGAACTTCGCCATCAAGGGAAGCCGTTTGACCCTTTGACATGGATAAAAATAGAATGAGCACCGGAACCACCCACATCAATTTGACCCGCGCGGAGAAAGTAAATGAGTAACATCGTCAAAAAAACAGGTTTAATTCTAATTGGCACAATTGCTGGAATTTTGCTCAGTTTGAATTTCTCTGCAATTGCCAAAAAAGATCACATTGAAGTGGCACATCCGTTGCCAATTGAAGAACTTCGCACTTTCGCTCAAGTTTTCGGTCGCATCAAAAGCGATTATGTCGAATCCGTCGAAGATAAAAAATTGATTACCGAAGCGATCAACGGCATGCTGGTCGGCCTGGATCCGCATTCATCGTATCTCGATAAAGACGAATACAAAGAATTGCAAATCGGCACGCAAGGCGAATTTGGCGGCCTTGGTATCCAGGTCACGATGGAAGACGGCGTGGTAAAAGTCATCTCCCCGATTGAAGACACTCCGGCATTTCGCGCCGGCATTAAAACCGGCGATCTGATCGTCAAATTGGACGACACCGTAGTAAAAGGCATGTCGCTGAACGAAGCCATCAAATTAATGCGCGGCAAACCCAACACTTCGATCAAAATCACGATCGTACGTGAAGGTGAAAAAGAGCCGCTGGTATTTAACTTAGTACGTGACATTATCAAAATCCAGAGCGTCAAATCCAAGATGATCGAACCTGGCTATGCCTATATTCGTATCACGCAATTCCAAGAACAAACCGGCGAGAATCTGGCTCAAGCCATTAAAACGTTATTCACCGGACAAGAGGGTGAAATGAAGGGATTGATCCTGGATTTACGCAACGATCCCGGCGGCCTGCTTAACGGCGCTGTAGCCGTTTCTGCCGCTTTCCTGCCAGAAAATGCATTGGTTGTTTACACCGAAGGACGCAGCCCTGATGCAAAAATGAAATTGCACGCCCATCCCGAATATTATTTACGCGGCACCGACGATGATTATCTGCGGGGCCTGCCCACAGAAGCGAAAACTGTACCGATGATTACATTGGTTAACGGCGGCTCCGCTTCCGCATCCGAAATTGTAGCCGGCGCATTGCAAGACCATAAGCGTTCGATTGTGATGGGTTCGCAAACATTCGGCAAAGGATCGGTGCAAACCATCCTGCCATTGGGCAACAATACCGCGATCAAACTGACCACAGCACGCTATTACACACCGAACGGTCAATCCATCCAAGCACAAGGCATTACTCCCGACATCCTCGACGAAGCCGATAGCGGCGAAGAACAACGCTTACGCGAAGCCGATTTGAATCGCCATTTATCCAATGGCAAGAAAAAAGAAAAGCAATCCGCTGCCGAAACCGAAAAGGCGGAAGTAAAACCTGACGCCGAGAAAAAAGAGAAAAAGGACAAGAAAAATAAAGCACCGATTGAATTCGGATCCGAGGAAGATTTATTGCTGAAACAAGCAATAAATTACTTCAAAGGTATCACGACTTCACCTCAGAAAAAGAGCGACGATCAATCCGAAAGTTGATGCCGAGGAATCGTGAATGATCAGCACCTTCTCCGTTACAGTCGTCATATCCTGCTCCCGCAAATCGATATTGCAGGGCAGGAGAAACTCAACCGATCGCATGTTCTAATCGTCGGCGCCGGAGGACTAGGTTCTCCGGCGGCAATGTATCTTGCCGCCAGCGGCGTCGGTCGATTAACCCTGTGCGACGATGACCGTGTCGATCTCACCAATTTGCAGCGCCAAATCATTCATGGTACCGACGCGATTGGTATGACTAAAGTGCGCTCTGCTCAACAAACGCTAGGGCGCATTAACCCTGAAATCGAAGTCATTGCTATCGAACAACGAGTTGCCGCCAGAGAACTCGACGAATTGACCGCTGCAGCGGACGCCGTCGTCGACGCCAGCGATAACTTCAGCACTCGCAACCTCGTGAATCAAGCGTGCATCACGCATAAAAAACCCTTGATCTCAGGAGCCGCAATGCGCTTTGACGGACAAATCAGCGTATTCGATTTACGCCATGAAAACAACCCTTGCTACCACTGCTTGTATCCAATCGACGGCGATCGGCAAGATATGCCGTGTGCGGTCATGGGCGTATTCTCACCGCTGGTAGGCATCATCGGCAGCATGCAGGCAGCGGAAACATTGAAAATCCTGCTCGATCTCGGAAAAACCCTGAACGGTCGCCTGCTGCTGCTCGACGGCCTCACGATGAATTGGCGCGAAATCAAGCTACACAAAGACCCCGCATGCCCTGCGTGCAGGGCATCACAATAACTCGCGCGGCAACAACGTCAAACGCTGCACATCCCAGTTCGCCAGAGGCTCGCGCTTGAATCCGCTTTTGACGAATTGATGCCAACGGCCAATGACAAAACACATAAACAAATTCGCTTGTGCGGAAACATCCCGATCATTTTTCAACCGTCCTTCGCTCATCGCAAACCGCAACGCCTGTTTTAACGTCGCCTCCAAACGATCGTGCAGTTGATTGATGCGCAATTGCAGATGTTCGTTTTCGTTAACCAACGCATCGCCTGTCAAGATACGTGTCATTCCAGGGTTCTTTTGCGAAAATCCCAATAACAGCAACAGCAGATTCTCGATCCGCTTATCGCTACCGCCTTCATCCTGCAAGATTTTATTGATCAATCCGAATAAAGTACGCTCGATGAATGCGATCAAAGCCTCAAACATGTGCGATTTGGTGGGAAAGCAGCGATACACCGAGGACTCGGAAATCCGCAATTGCGCAGCCAAAGCAGCCGTGGTTACTTTTAATTTTTGCGGATGCTCCAACAGTCCTGCCAACGCTTGCAAGAGCAGGTCTTTTCTATCATCTACGGGTATCGATGCTATTGAACGTTTCAATGGATCATCCGAATAGTTAAGTTACAAACGGAATATAACAAATTTTCATTCGAAATCAATCGATAAAAAATACTGAGCAAGCTAGACCTAGCAACCCCAAACGAGCTAAAATTGCCAATTTTGAGCATTGACCCATGCACATTTGGCGCAAAGCATCGATACCCGAAAACACACCGATTGCCTTGACAATCGGCAATTTCGATGGCGTCCATCGAGGCCATCAGGCGATGCTCACTCGCTTGAAAGACACCGCCAAGCGACTAACGTTACCGGCCTGCGTGATAACTTTCGAACCGCATCCGCAGGAATTTTTCACGCCGGATCAAGCACCGGCACGGCTGACCAGCTTGCGAGAGAAGCTACAGCTCCTGATCGAAACCGATATCGATTGCATTTACATTTGCCGCTTCAATTTCGATTTCGCCAGAATCGATCCGGAATCGTTCGTCACGCAAATTTTGCATCAACAACTATCGGTTCGCTGGCTATTGGTCGGCGATGATTTTCGTTTCGGCGCCAGACGATCTGGTGATTTTACTATGCTGCAAGCCTTATCGTCCGCAAATAACTTCACTGTCGAAGCCATGCCAAGCATTACCAACGATGGCGAGCGCATTTCAAGCACCGCCATTCGTAAAGCACTTGCCAGCGGCGATCTCGCAACCGCGCAGAAACTCTTGGGCAGGCCTTACCGTATCAGCGGTCGCGTCGTCGACGGCGACAAACTAGGCAAACAATTAGGCTTCCCAACCGCGAATATCCAATTAAAGCACAACCAACCGCCGCTAACCGGCATTTTTGCCGTCTCCGTTTACGGCGCAATAGCGTCCTCGCCTGCAACGCCATTACCAGCCGTTGCCAGCCTAGGCGTGCGGCCTACCGTGCACGACAATGGCAAACCCGTTCTGGAAGTGCATTTGTTCGATTTTGACCGCATGATTTACGGGCAGCACTTGCAAGTCGATTTTCTACACAAATTGCGCGATGAAGCAAAATTTGCGGATCTATCCGCCTTAATCCAGCAAATTGAAAACGACGTTGCGCAAGCAAAAGATTTTTTCAAGACGGCGAGAACGCATTCCAGTAGCATGTGCAGTCCCGTTTAATTTACTCACTGACGATTTTCATGACAGATTATAAGCAAACCCTCAATTTACCCGATACGCCATTTCCGATGCGCGGCAACCTCGCCAGCCGCGAACCGGTCATGTTGAAAGCTTGGCAGGAAAAAAACCTGTATCAAAAAATCCGCACCGCCAGCAAAGGCCGTCCAAAATTCATTTTGCACGACGGCCCGCCGTATGCCAACGGCGACATCCATATCGGTCACGCCGTTAACAAAATCCTCAAGGACATCATCGTCAAGAGCAAAACTCTGTCCGGTTTTGACGCGCCCTATATTCCTGGCTGGGATTGTCACGGCTTGCCCATCGAACATCAGATCGAGAAAAAGCACGGCAAACACCTTCCCGCCGACAAAGTACGCGAATTATGTCGCGCTTTCGCCAAAGAACAAGTGGAACGGCAAAAAGCTGACTTCATCCGCCTGGGCGTATTGGGCGATTGGGATCGCCCTTACCTAACAATGAATTTCAAAACCGAGGCGGACATTATCCGTGCGCTCGGCAGAATTTACCAGAACGGTTATTTGTACCAAGGACAAAAGCCGGTTAACTGGTGTATCGATTGCGGCTCCGCTTTAGCAGAGGCTGAAGTGGAATACGAAGACAAGAGCTCGCCCGCCATTGATGTCGGCTTTGCCGTGCAACCATCTGCACTAAAAACACTCGGCGATAGCTTCGGTATCGACATCCCGGCCAACACTGCAGCGCATGCCATCATCTGGACCACGACGCCTTGGACCCTGCCTGCCAACCAGGCGGTTTGCGTACATCCGGATTTCGATTACGAATTGGTGCAAACACCGCGCGGCCTGTTGATTCTTGCCGCCGAGCTCAAGCAAGCCTGCTTGATGCGCTACGAAACCGACGGCGATTCGCTCGGCACATGCAAAGGCATCGCCTTGGAGCATCTACCATTGCAACACCCGCTCGAGCCACGTACCGTCAACATCATTTGCGGCAAGCATGTCACACTGGAAACCGGCACCGGATTGGTACATACCGCACCTGCGCACGGCCTGGACGATTACTTTGTCGGGCAAAACTACAATCTGCCAAGCGAAAGCCCGGTCGATGGAAACGGCAAATTTATCGCCAGCACGCCGCTGGTCGGCGGTTTATCGGTATGGAAGGCCAACGACGTTGTCATCGAAACGCTCAGAACTAGCAACCGTTTATTTTGTTTTAAGAAAATAGATCACAGTTACCCGCATTGCTGGCGCCACAAAACACCGATCATTTTCCGCGCCACACCGCAATGGTTCATCGGCATGAACCTGCACAGCACCGATGCTGCATCCGTGCAAAAAAGAACCTTACGCGAACTCGCCATGCAAGCTGTCGACGCCACCGCGTTTTATCCGGCTTGGGGCCGCGCACGGCTAGAAGCGATGATCAAGAATCGTCCGGATTGGTGTGTTTCGCGCCAGCGCAATTGGGGTGTACCGATGACGCTCTTTGTCCACAAAGAAACGCACAAACCGCACCCTCGCTCGCTCGAGCTATTGGAACAAGTAGCAAAAAAAGTCGAACAACAAGGCATCGAAGCCTGGTTTGCTTTGGATACTGCAGAATTGCTCGGCAGCGACGACGACGATTACCAAAAGCTCACCGACACATTGGACGTCTGGTTCGATTCCGGCACCACGCACACCACTGTTGTCAAAGCCGACGAGCAACTCAAATTCCCGGTCGACTTGTACCTCGAAGGCTCGGATCAACATCGCGGCTGGTTCCAATCGTCGCTGCTGACCGGTTGCGCTATGGATGGCCGTGCGCCGTACGATGCCTTGCTGACGCATGGGTTTGTCGTCGACGGCAACGGCCACAAAATGAGCAAATCCAAAGGCAACGTCATCGCACCGCAAAAAGTGATGGATACCTCGGGAGCGGATATTTTGCGCTTGTGGGTCGCATCCACCGATTATTCCGGTGAACTGTCGATTTCCGAAGAAATCCTGAAGCGCGTGGTGGAAAGTTACCGTCGCATTCGCAACACATTGCGCTTTTTACTCGCCAATTTGGCAGATTTCGATTCAAAAACCGATCAAGTCGCCATCGAAAACTGCCTGGAAATCGACCGCTATATGCTCGCTTTCACCGACGCTTTGCAGCAAGACTTGCTACAAAGCTACCAGCGCTACGAATTCCATCAAGTGGTGCACCAACTGCACAATTATTGCTCGGAAGATCTTGGCGGCTTCTACCTGGATATCCTCAAGGATCGCCTGTACACCTCCGCCGCCAAAGGCTTGCCGCGCCGTTCCGCACAAACCGCGCTGCATCACATCGCGCATAGCCTGGTACGCCTGTTTGCGCCGATTCTTAGCTTCACTTCGGACGAAGTTTGGGAGCATTTGACCGGAGATGCCGAGGACAGCGTGCTGCTGCACCAATGGCATGCCTTCCCGGTACAGCCGGATACGAAATTATTACAACAACGCTGGGAGAAAATCCGTGCGCTGCGTGCACAAGTATTGAAAAAACTCGAAGAATCACGCACTCAAGGGCAAATCGGATCATCGCTGGCAGCCACTGTCGACATACGTGCCCACGATGCAGATTTCGCCTTGCTCAGTACGCTGCAAGATGACCTGCGTTTCGTGCTGATCGTCTCCGAAGTAAATCTGACTCGCGTCAACGACTCGCAACAACAGGAAATTTCGGTAAAATCCAGCGCTCACGACAAATGCGAGCGCTGCTGGCATTACCGTGAGGATGTCGGTCAACATGCAAAGCATCCGGCGTTATGCCAACGCTGCATCATCAATTTGTACGGCAATGGCGAACAACGCAATTTCGCATAAAGCACAACGCTATCGTTCGGATACTAAAATTATGAAGCTTCACACCAGTCTCGGTATCGCATTGATCGTATTGATCCTCGATCTCGCCAGCAAATTCTGGGTGGAATCGACAATGCAATTCGGTCAAACCATCCCGCTCACCGGATTCTTTAACCTGGTGCTGACCTACAACGCCGGTGCCGCGTTCAGCTTTTTAAGCGCCGAATCCGGCTGGCAGCGCTGGTTCTTAAGCGGTATTGCCGGAATCGCTGCACTGGCGATCGCCTATATGCTCCGCAAATACCAGCACGAGCGGCTATTCTGCTGGTCATTGAGTCTGGTTCTAGGCGGAGCTTTGGGCAATCTTTATGACCGCATTACACTGGGTCATGTGGTCGATTTTCTCGATTTCTACGTCGGCGACTATCACTGGCCTGCATTCAACATCGCCGACTCGGCCATCTGCATCGGAGCAGCACTGCTAATCTATGAAAGCTTCCGCAGCAAAAAAGACTCGGAAGATTCCGGGCATAACACATAAGTAATTTACTTCGATTGCAAAAAACTCAAAACTTACTTACTCGATTTCTTTTCCTTCGTAATCGGGTTCTGTAACGTATAGCCATTCTCTTTCATTTTATACCCGCCGTAAGCACCGGCACCGGCAGCCACCAAGGTCCAGCAACCGCTCAGAAAAGGGATTGCGATCAATACCGCGAGGATATTTATCAATTGTTTTCTCTTCATTCCAGCTCCTTCTTATGCACAATTAAATCAAGTGTTTTTTATGGCAGCCCCTTCTTAAACCAAGCATACCATATTACTAAAGTGGCTCTCCAAACCACATAGGATGTTAAGCGCTGACAAAGAAAATAACAAAAGAATCGAGCGCATACTGGCAATAAATTTACCCACTTTTTACCGCCTGAACTCTCGATTCCGTGCTCGTCTCGATTCTGTGGTTGCATAATTTTGATCTAGATCAATGAAATTGCTATGGATTTGGTCAAAAATTTCCACGCGTTTACATAACAAAGGGGGAGATAGCCATGAGTTCATCGGAACAGACAAAAGATCCTGGCGTACTTAAAAGTATGGGTATCGCTATCGCTGTTATATTCAGCGTGTTGACGGGTTTGATTATTATATCGTTATACTTTTCCGGCAGTTCGGGCTAGTTTCTCAACGGACTGCTAAAAGCTTATGCCGCCGGATCGTCATGACCGCGCACGCGCCTTAATCGGCCAATTTCCCATTCAACAACTCCAGCACGCCACCTTCAGCGGAATGACGAATTCGTGTAATTCCGCCATTACTGACCTTGATGCGATATAAACCGCTTGGAGATGCATGCACGGTCTTGGCAATCATGGCGCGAATGACACCAGCGTGCGCAACGATCAAATAATGCCTCCCCTGATGACGACTCAAGGTTTCATCGTAAGCCGAACTGACGCGCCGCACAAAATCATCCAACGGTTCGGCACCTTGCGGCCGACAACCGACAGGATCACGCAAAAAAGCTCGGTAAGCATCAATGCGATCGATTTTGACCGCATCGTGACTGAGTCCCTCCCATTCGCCGAACCCGACTTCCTTAAAACGCGGCTCGACGGTCACCGGAATGCTATGCCGTTCGCCGAGCGCATGGGCAAATTCCCGGCAGCGCAGCAACGGAGAAGTGACGATATGTTGCCAGGACTTGTGCTCGCCCACTGCCGTCCACATTTGCAACCACCCTTTTTCAGTCAGCGGATCGTCTACTCCATGGCCTCGATAACGGCGGCCGCCCGCAGGTTCGCCGTGACGAATCAAATCGATGATGGTTTCCAGCATAAAAAAATCGGCAAAAAGAATTACGACGCACTAGTTTAGTCGATTTGATGCAAGGCGCATTAAGATAGATCAAAAAAAATGGTAACGGGGAAACACTGAAAATTCGACGAGCAAGATAAATTGCAAGGCCGATGGAAGCGTGAAAATGGAACATATCATAGCAACAGGCGAATTTTCGAGCGCTCCTCAACGCAATGGATCGCTTGCGCAACCAATGACTCAGCGTTTCTTAGAAGTTCAAATTCAATCGCAAGACTACTTGCGGCACATGATGAGAATTCCGCCCTAGCGTGCTGTAACCGTTATTGATGGCATCGCTTTGCCAAAGAAAATAATCACGAAAACCGATGGCGACATACTTATTGATATTCATAAAAGGGTCTTAGGAAGTTAAAGCGGGTTTAGGCGTAATAATTTGAGAACGGCAAGATAAAGATTATCACGACGATGATTAAAACGAAATTCGGTTTCTTTCAAATGCAAATAAAAGGTATGTTC
>JALRCN010000038.1 GCA_023257295.1 Nitrosomonas sp.
TCCCTCCGTTCTAATAAAAACGGCTTTTGTATTTCCTTCAGAATACTATCGGCGACGGTATCGATATCGTTTTTTGACCGAATATCGTTGAGTAAAACGGCAAATTCGTCTCCACCCAGCCGAGCGACGGTATCACCTTCGCGCACACAGGACAACAATCGTTGACTCATTTGAATCAGCAAGTTATCGCCCGCAGCATGTCCCAGTGTATCGTTAAAAATCTTAAATCGATCGACATCAAGAAACAATACGGCCACTTTACGCTCATGCCACCGCGCACGAGCAATGGCTTGCTCAATACGATCGCTTAACAACATGCGGTTCGGAAGGCCGGTCAGTACATCGTGGCTCACCAAATGACGCAAGCGTTCTTCGTCGGTCATTCGTTGCGTGATGTCCTTGCCGGTAGAAACAAAGTGCGTAATCGCACCATTGGTATCGCGCAACGGCGTAATCGTTTTCTCTTCATAATAGTGACTGCCATCTTTGCGCTGATTGATGAGAACACCGCTAAAAACTTCGCCACGCAATATGGTGCTCCACAGATCCCGGAAAACATCGACCCGATGCTTGCCGGAATTCAGAATAGCCGACGTTTTCCCGGCAACCTCTTCCATACTGTAACCGGTCATCGCTACAAACGAACGATTCACATATTCGATAACACCTTCCAACGTCGTGATCATCACCAAATCGGCTGTTTGCTCAACAGCGGCAGAAAGTTTGCGCATAATTTCTTCAGAACGATGCGATTCTGTAATGTCTTGTAGCGTACCGATCAATATGCGCTTTTCCGAATCATGCAGTGTTTCGATTTGCCCTTGCTGCCGCACGAACAGAGTACGGCCATCGTTCAACACGATACCGTGTGCGATCGAATAAGGCTGATCCGACGACGTTGTCTGTGAAACCGCCGCCTCAACCTGCGCGCGGTATCGTTCAGGTATCAGGTTAAGTATCGCATCCCAGGAAGGCTGGATTTGATCCCGATCAAACCCCAGCAACTGAAATATTTGATCCGACCACGCCATCTCGCCGGTTTGCAGATTCCAAACAAAATTTCCAATATTGGCGATACGTTGCGCTTCGGCTAACAAATACTGGTTATGACGAAAATCTTCAAGCATTTGCAACCGGATTTCCAATTGCTGCTTGAGCATCTTATTGCTTTCGCTCAAGGCTTGCGTACGTTCGTACACCAATTGCTCCAATTGCTCATTGGAATAGGCTAACGACTGAATGGTAATCAAATCGTCGTAGGCGCGCAGCGCAGCAATTACCGAAATAGCAAGATTGGATGTTGTGAGCTCCGATTTTCTTTTGTAATCGTTGATGTCGAAATTATTAATCACATCCAATTCCGATCCCAGCCCAGTCTGTCCGGTGCGCAGAATGATGCGGACCAGCGCATTATTCATCTCTTCGCGAACAAACTTGACTACCTCAAAACCCGTCGTATCCGTTTCCATCACGACGTCTAAAAGAATAACCGCCGCATCGGAATGCTCTGTGATCAATTGCCTAGCTGTATGTCCCGAGTTTCCGATAATCAACTTAACTGGACGATCTTTGAATTTCAGTTGCTCTAGGACGATTTTCGTCAATAAAATAATATCGGGATCGTCATCAATGACGAGTATCTTCCATGCCGAACCGGGAATCGGCGCAATATTCGAATTCGATACCGATTTCAAATATGAAGCCGACGGATCTGTTTTACTCTGAGATATCTGAACATCGCTCTGGCGCAAAGAAGGTTGCAATTTATACTTAGCCATAGAATCGCTATACTCCATTCTATAATATTAATGCCGATTATGACGCCACCGCCGTCCAAATTCTTAATCGAATAGAAGGCTTTTTACACGCTAAATCGTCGCATACGTGCAGAAAAGCCAGTATTGATCTCATGCATCATTCACCGGCGTGAAGCTTATGTTCAAATACGAATCTTTTAATACGTCAAGTTATCGAATTACTTGATCCCTTTTGCAATCAGCATTAATCCGACAAACGCCGCAGTAGCACTCATCGTAAAAGTCAGATCCGCACCCAGCCAATCCCATGTATAGCCGCTGCAAATCGCGCCCAGCGCACCGCCCATCCCATATGCGACACTGATATAAATCGCCTGCCCTTTTGCTTGGTGACGGCCTTGAAAAAACCGATGAACCACCATCATCGCGGCCATATGATGTACACCATAAGTAGCCGCGTGCAGGATTTGCGCAAACACCATAACCGATAGCCATTCAACGCAATACCCGATCAGCAGAAACCGCAAGATCGCACAAAGAAAACTAAAAACCAGAAAATGCATTATCTTGAAGCGTTGCATCAGCCACGGCATAATGAAAAAAATACCGATTTCGCACATAACGCCGATTGCCCACAACCAGCCTACCCACCCTTTGCTATAACCCGCATCGACCAAATGAATCGAAAAAAACGTGTAGTAAGCGCCATGCGCAAATAACATCAGAAAACTGGAAAACAGAAAAACGACAACTTCCGGTCGTGAACAGATCTGTTTTAACGAATCGAGACCTGTCGTGTATTTGATAATTTCCTTATCGACAAGCTGATAAGAAAAAATCACAATCCCCAGCTTGAAACCCAATAAAATCCACAATAACCATGCAATCACCATGCTTTCCAGCGCATAGCCGATTCCGATCACCGCCAAAACAAAACCAAGTGAGCCCCACGAACGTATGCGTCCGTATTTTTCAGTGCTTTCTCCCAAATGCGATAGCGTAATTGCCTCCATCAACGGCAATGAAGCGCTCCAAAAGAAGCTCATCGACAGCATTGCCAAAAATACCCACATAAAGGATTCGACGAAAAAGAAACCGCAAAAACTAATGAAACCGCACACTGCGGCGGCCTGCATCACCCGCACACGCTTGCCGGTATGATCGGCAAGCCACCCCCAGATGGCCGGAGAAAAAATACGCGTAACCAATAATAAAGACATCAAGATGCCAATTTGCAATGCATCAAACGATAGCGATTGCAAGTACAAACTCCAATAAGGCGAGAATGCACCGACGAATGCAAAATAAAAGAAATAAAAACCCGACAACCGCCAATAAGGGATGGATGACATGAATGAATATATTGAAGTTATGCCGCTATGTGGAACAACATCTTGACACCCAAGCCATATAACAAAACCACAAAGCACGCTCGCAATACAGCCGCCTTGGCGGAATGCGTCATTTTGGCGCCAAACGGTGCGGTCAATGTGCTGGCGGCAACCAACCATGCGACCGCCGGTAGATACACATAACCCAGGCTATGGTCAGGAAGATTTTCAGGTTGCATATAGCCATTGACAATGTAACCGGCAGTGCCTGCCAGCGCAATGGGAAAGCCTATCGCCGCAGCGGTGCCGATCGCTCGCTGAAGTTTGACTCTGCAAAGCGTCAGGAACGGCACCGACAGCAAGCCGCCGCCGATTGCAACCAAACTCGATAAAACGCCAATCGCAGCCCCGGCAAGCATCAATCCCAACCTCCCCGGCAAACGAAACATCGGATTGGGTCTAAATTGCCACAGCATTTGTGTGGCGGCATAAAACACGAACACAATAAAAATAATGCTCAACCATTGATTTGTCATCGAATTCGCCAGCGTTGCGCCCAAAAAAGTGCCCAACAGAATTCCCGGCGTGATGTTCCTGACAATGCGCCAATCGACGGCACGATACCGATGATGCGTACGCAAGCTGGCCGCCGATGTAAAAATAATGGTCGCCATGGCAGTACCCAGCGCCAGATGAATAATGCGATCAATAGGGAAATCTTGCGCAGTAAACGCAGCAATCAGCACAGGGACGATAATCAAACCGCCGCCGATACCCAATAAGCCCGCAAAAAAACCGACAAACGCACCGGTTGCCAGGTAAATCGGCCACCATTCCATCGAATGGCCTTTACAGAATTGTCATGATAAATTGCCACTCCGCCGGATCGACCGGCGTGATCGACAGCCGATTGCCGGGCAACAACACGCGCATTCTTTGCAATTCCCGATATTTCCTTAGCTCTTTAATCGGAATCAAGCGCGTCCGATTGATTAACGTGATATCCACGTTAAACCAGCGCGGATTTTCCACCGCAGCCTTGCAATCGAAATATTTGCTTGCCGGGTTGAATTGTGTCGCATCGGGGTATGCTGACGCGCTCACAACGGCGATTGCCACAATACCTGGCTCTTTGTAGCAAGAATGATAGAAAAAAACCTGATCTCCCACAGTCATTTGGTTACGCATAAAATTGCGCGACTGATAATTACGCACCCCCTCCCAAGCAATCGTTTTATCGGGAAGCGCCTCGAGATCGTCGATACTGAATTCATCGGGCTCGGATTTCATCAACCAGTAACGCATATACTTTAGAAGTTATAAATTTAGGGTCTTAGGAAGTTAAGCACTTAAAGAAGTGTGTTAACTTACTGAGATGAATGTTAAAAACAGATACTATTTCCGTTCT
>JALRCN010000044.1 GCA_023257295.1 Nitrosomonas sp.
ACTCATCAAGGCAAAATGTGCTGTGGTCGTACTCCAATGCAAACATTAATTGACGCAAAGGAGGTGGGGGACGATAAAACACTACATTGAATAACTGAATTTGATCTAACAGGCACAGCGTCAAATCGGGTAACTGTCAGATCGGGTCACAACTACTACACATAATCTGGCTAGAATCGCCGCCGCTCAGACTGCTCCATAAACACCGATCACCACTCTCCTTCGCAATCTTCTCCAACACTTTCAAATGCTGCACCGTTTCTTCTGCAGTCGCTTCGATCACCTTCAAATTCAATCCATTCACGCCGACCGATGTTTGCTGCACCGATTCGGTATGTTCCAACTCGATCAACAAGCTTTCTTGGCCGCGCGTCATGGCCAGATAGACTTTTGCCAGTAATTCCGCATCCAGCAGCGCGCCGTGCAACGTGCGTTTTGAATTGTCGATACGATATCGCTCGCACAACGCATCCAGATTATTACGCTTGCCCGGATGCAGCTCCTTGGCTAATTTCAGGGTATCGGTGATCGATGCACAATAGCTATCCAATACTGCCAGATTCAACAGATTCAATTCATGATTGAGAAAACCGACGTCAAAAGGCGCATTATGGATGATCAATTCCGCGTCGCCGATGAATTCCAGAAACTCCTTGGAAATATCGTGAAATTTCGGCTTATCCTGCAAAAACTCTCTGGTCAGACCGTGCACTTGCAACGCGCCTTCGTCGCTTTCCCGTTCGGGATTCAAATAACGGTGAAAATGATTGCCGGTCAATTGCCGGTTGCAGAGTTCCACCGCCGCTATTTCGACAATGCGGTGTCCCTGCTTGTATTCCAATCCGGTGGTTTCGGTATCCAGTATGATTTGACGCATGATATGGCTTTAACTAATTTCTTCCGATTTAATCAAATCGACACCGCGATTCGCCAATTGATCGGCACGCTCGTTATCCGCATGCCCGTCGTGTCCGCGTACCCAGCACCATTCGATCTCGTGCTGTTGCGCCAATTGATCGAGCAACTTCCACAGATCGTCGTTTTTGACCGGCTTCTTGTCAGCCGTACGCCAGCCGCGCGCCTTCCAGCCGTCCAACCACTCGCTGATGCCCCGTTGCAGGTATTGCGAATCGGTATGCAGATGCACGGTGCAAGGCCGCTTCAACGCTTCCAACGCGCGGATTGCGGCCAGCAATTCCATGCGGTTGTTGGTGGTCAGCTTCTCGCCGCCGAATAGCTCCCGCTCATGCCCCGCGTATCTTAACAAAGCCCCCCAGCCGCCGATGCCGGGATTTCCCTTGCACGCGCCGTCGGTGTAGATTTCAACCACTTTCCCCGGCTCAATCGTCATGGTCTTTTTAACTCATCCGTATGATTGATTTTTTGCGATGTTTTTTCTTCCGTCGGCGTTCCGGTGAGTTTTTGCGTGGCCGGTATCATTTTTTTCCGGGCATCCATCGAATTTTTCCATCCCGGCTTGATAATGCGCATGCCGTGCATGTGCTTAATCGCGTGCAGAAAATAGACGCCTCCGGAAATCGGCCACCAGCGATCCCCCGCCGCTTCCATGAACTGAAACCGCCGCCGCCATTTTTCCTGTTTGAACGGCGGCACATAGCAGCAAAGCCGCCCGCCCGCCATCTCGAAATCGAGCAGCTTCAGCCAATCCTTGAGCCGATGCAATGCGATAAAATCGCCATTCCACGGAAATTCCTTCCGTGTCGATTTTAAGTAATGGCACATACCCCACAAACTGACCGGATTAAATCCGGAAATCACCACATGACCTTCCGGGATCAAAACCCGATACACTTCGCGCAATATTTGATGCGGATTGGCGTTAAATTCGAGCGCATGCGGCAAAATGACCAGATCGATGCTGTTACTCTGGATGGGCAAAAAACTCGCCTCCGCTCGCACCGAAGCCCCGGTATCGAGCCCTACGGAAAAATGAAAAGGCATGCGATTGGACTGCAGAAAATCAAATTGCGGCCACCCAATTTGCACTGCATGGTAACCAAAAATATTGGCCACAACCTGGTCGAAATATTGCTGCTCGTGCGCAATCAAATACTGCCCGAGCGAAGATTCAAACCATTGTTGTGCATTTTGTTGAGTCATTGCAAAACTATCCGATACTGAATTGACACGATTGCTACAATCTTGGCACGATCCGACAAAAGGAATGTCCATGCTGAATATTCATCCCGTACCCGCCTTTCGAGATAATTATATCTGGGTGGTTCACAATCAAAACCACGCTGCGGTAGTCGATCCCGGCATGGCGTCTCCCGTCATCGAATTCCTTGAACACCATCGACTGCAATTAAGCGCCATCCTAATCACGCACCATCACAGCGATCATACGGGTGGCATCGCGGAATTGCGCCGACGGCACGACGTACCCGTCTACGGCCCTGCCGCAGAAGCGATTACAACGGTTACTCATCCGCTGCACGAACACGATCATGTCAGTTTACCAGCATTGCCACTGAATCTGTCCGTAATCGATATCGCCGGGCATACTCGCGGTCACATTGCCTATTACGGATCTCCCCCCTTCGGCATGGTATTTTGCGGCGACACATTGTTTGCTTGCGGCTGTGGGCGCGTTTTTGAAGGAACGCCGCAGCAAATGTATCAATCGTTACAGAAGTTATCCCGGCTGCCGGACGATACGCTGATTTTTTGCGCGCACGAATACACGCTCGGCAATGTGGCATTCGCCAGAGAAATCGACCCCGGCAATGCCACGCTGATTGAATTCGAGCTTGAAGCACGGCAACTGCGCCAACAAAACACCCCAACCGTACCGACAACGCTCGGATTGGAACGCGCGATCAATCCTTTTCTGCGCTGCGAACAACCGCAAATCATCACCAGCGCACAACGATTCTCGGGCAAATCGTCCACCGATCCCGTAGCCATTTTTGCAATACTGCGCGAATGGAAGAACAATTTCTGAAAATAATTCAAAACATCGCGCTAAGTTACAACAAGTACATGCAGACAAAAGCAATTTCAATCGGCCTGTTGTGCGCAACCCCTATTGGAACTATAATCGCGGCACACAGTTGAAGGCGGATTGATAAGTGATTTGTTGCTTATTTTAACGCTTCCGCTGTTGCCAAGAAGAAATTCAAACACTGCTTAGCAACTAAGCATCTTTATGAAAACATAGCTTTTTAGAGAGGAGAATATTAATGAAAGTAACCAAACTGCTGGGTGTTAGCTTAATCGCCGGATTGCTGCTTGCTGCAAGCGCTGTTCAAGCTGGAGAAAAAAACTTCACCGTTGTGATCAACGCTTATGACACCACCATTCCTGAATTGAACGTTGAAAACGTTACCGTAAAAAACATCCGTGCTTTCAACGTACTGAACGAACCGGAAACCATCGCAGTGCATAAAGGCGCCAAAGTAAATATTACCGTAGAAAACAAATCGCCAATCAGCGAAGGTGTTTCGATTGACGCATACGGCATTCAGGAAGTACTCAAAGCAGGCGAAACCAAAACCATTTCCTTTGTTGCGGACAAAGCGGGTGCATTCACCATTTGGTGCCAACTCCATCCTAAAAACATTCACTTGCCCGGCACTTTGAATGTTATTGAGTAATTAAGCTGTAAAAGTCTCGCAACGAGAAAGCGAGATTTAATTTAAGTAGTCTTCTCAATGGCCAGATTATTCTGGCCATTTTTATTGCAGCGCTGACTCATCATCAATTTCTTTGCTCGACGCGCATAAATCAAGGACCCGTGCGCTTGGCCAGCACAACTTTGCCGCATTATATTCAGAACGCCGAAACAAAATCGTGCTTATGAGTTGAATACAAAAAACACTTGAAAATTCCAGCAAGGTGTTCAGATCAAGAATTATTTCCGCATTCGCGACCTGACTCTATTTGGAGTTGGAGTTGTCCCCTTTTGACGGACACATTAAATTATGTGTAA
>JALRCN010000051.1 GCA_023257295.1 Nitrosomonas sp.
AAGTTGCCTGAATTTAGCTTCTCCAATTCGAGAACGGAAATAGTATCTGTTTTTAACATTCATCTCAGTAAGTTAACACACTTCTTTAAGTGCTTAACTTCCTAAGACCCAAAATAATTAATCCATTCTTTCAGGAAGAAAACCATGTCCACTGCCACACTGACGCTTGCGCAAAAACTAATCTCATGCCGTTCTTTGACGCCCGACGATAGCGGTTGTCAGGAAATTTTGATTCAGCGTCTGGCACAATTGGGTTTTCGTATCGAAAAAATGCGTTTCGGCGATGTTGACAATTTCTGGGCGCGGCGCGGCGATGCTGCACCGCTGCTATGCTTTGCGGGTCATACCGATGTCGTACCGACCGGCCCGCTGGAACAATGGGATAGCGATCCCTTTGTTCCGACCGTTCGCGACGGTCGATTGTACGGTCGCGGCGCAGCCGATATGAAATCGTCTTTGGCCGCATTCATTACTGCCATTGAGGCATTTCTTGCGCAACACCCCAACCACCCTGGTTCGATTGCATTATTGATCACCTCCGATGAAGAAGGCGTAGCCATAAACGGCACGGCGAAGGTTGTCGAAACGCTGAAAGCGCGTGGCGAGCTACTGGATTATTGCATCGTCGGCGAACCGACTTGCACCGATAAACTGGGAGATACTATCAAAAACGGGCGCCGTGGCTCGTTATCCGGCAATCTGACAATCAGGGGCATACAGGGCCATATCGCCTACCCGCATTTGGCCAAAAACCCAATCCACTTGGCTGCTCCCGCCATTGCCGAACTGGCGCAAACCGAATGGGATCGAGGCAACGAATACTTTCCGCCGACTACCTGGCATATCTCCAATATCAATGCCGGAACCGGGGCAACCAATGTCATTCCAGGCAAACTGAATTTGTTGTTCAATTTCCGCTTCTCTACCGCCAGCACTGTCGATTCACTGAAAGCCCAAGTGCACCAAATCCTCGACAAACACAGCTTGGATTACGAACTACACTGGGAATTATCGGGAAAGCCGTTTCTGACGCCCAAAGCGGAATTGGCCGAAGCCATGCGCAATGCCATTGCCAAAACCGCAGATTTGGAACCGCAACTCTCCACTTCCGGCGGCACTTCCGACGGTCGATTTATCGCGGATATTTGTCGGCAAGTCGTGGAATTTGGCCCATGCAACGCAACGATCCATAAGCTAAATGAAAATGTTGAGATCGATGATCTTGCTCAATTATCAGAAATCTATCGATTAACCATCGAGAATCTTCTCAACGGCAACCGATAAACAAGGGTTCCTTAAGGAGACGCTGATTAATTCGGCGAATGAGATGAAGCACGAGGCACACGGAACGCAGCAACCGAGACATATCAACGCGATAGGCGAGAGAGCGAGTACCGCGCATTGATGCGATTCGCTCGTACAGCTATAAATCAGCGTTTCCTTAAACAATCGCATCCGACCGGATGCGGAAATTCGGGTAGGCTCTTACGATTTAGCTTCCGGCGGATGTTTCTTCATATATGCCACAATATCCCCCACACTGCGCAAAGTTTTCACTTCATCGCCGTCGAAAGTAACGCCGAACGCTTCTTCTGCGTCAAACAGCAATTGCACGGTATCCATGGAATCGAATCCCAGCGATTCGAATGTTGATGCGGCTGTGATCGTGGAGTTGTCCATATTGTCAACTTTTGACGCTATAAACGCGATGACTTTTGCTTCGAGGTCTGTTGTATCCATAATGTTGGCACTTGTATAAAAGATTAAGGTGTTGTGAAAACGATGCTGGCGTTGTTGCCGCCGAAACCGAACGCGTTGCACATGCCGGTTCGCACTTTCTTCCGCACTGCTTGATTCGGCGTATAGTCGAGATCGCATTCCGGATCCGCCTCATCCAAGTTGATGGTGGGATGAATCGTGCCGGTATGCAGCGTCATGATCGTTGCGATACTGCCGATTGCAGCCGATGCACCGATGCTGTGTCCAATCATCGATTTGGTGGCACTGATGGCAATCTGCCGCGCATGATCGCCGAAGAGTTGCTTGATGGCTTTGGTTTCAATAATGTCGCCGATTGGGGTTGATGTCGCATGCGCGTTGATGTATTCCACTTGATTCAAGGTCACACCGGCATCTTCGACTGCGATTCGCATCGCGGCCGCTTGTCCGTCCGTGTCCGGCGCCACGATATGTGTTGCGTCACAGGCGCACCCATAACCCGCCACTCGCGCATAAATCCTGGCGTTGCGTTCTTTTGCCGCCTCTTCGCGCTCCAGAACCAGAATGCCCGCACCTTCGCTCATGACAAAACCGTCGCGTCCTTTGGCAAACGGACGCGACGCATGCGCAGGATCGTTATTAAATCCCGTCGATAGCGCCATTAATGCTTCAAAACCCGACATGGTCATCGGCAACACACAGGCTTCTGCACCACCCGCGATAACGGCATCCGCTTTATCAGTACGCAACAAATCAAGCGCCATGCCGATTGCATTAGCTCCGGACGAGCAGGCTGTGCTGCACGTCAGATTGGCACCTCTAAATCCATATTGCGTGGCAATCCAGGCTGCGGCAGAGTTGGTCATGATGCGGGGAACCGAAAACGGCGGCAGCGATTTATTTTGAATTTTACGCGCTGCAGACGATTCGAAGGTCGCAAACCCGCCCATACCGGACCCCAAACTCACGGCAATGCGCTGCGGCTCATAGCACGTCAGACTGCCCGCATCCTGTGCTGCTTGATTGGCGGCATGCAAAGCCAATTGCGCGAACCGATCGGTTTGATCGATCTGCTTGGCGCTCAAGAAGGTCTTCGGGTCAAAATCGGCGACTTCGCCCGCAACTCGGGAACGTTGTTTGGAAGCATCGAAGCTTTGAATGCCGGCGATTCCGTTTACACCGACCACGGCATTTTCCCAAAACCGGTCAATACCGATCCCTATCGGTGACACAATCCCCATTCCAGTAACAACGATGTGCATACGAGATCAAACAGAGAAATATTGAGGCAGGATTTTGAATAGTAAAAGTGCTTTAAATCTGGAGGGGGAATATACTGAAAGGCGGATTGGCTGTCAAACGCGCCAATCCCGAGACCGGTCTGCGGGCATAAAACCTGCAAATAATTATTTCATCAAAGCTTTGACTTCGATTCCAATTTTCGCTTCCATTCGATCGTACCGTAAGTGCCTATATAGGCGCCAATGAAAGCAGCGGCTATATAAATCTTGTTCTCGACATAATTCGTTACGGTAAATGCGGTAACCAGAATAATCATCGCCGACCAAAATGCAGCGGCATGCGCTCTTCTTTCTTCAACATCGATAAAATAAAGCGTCCAGCACACATCGGCCACCGCCATGGCGACCATAATCAGCAAAAAGGTGACAACTGAAAATTCAGATTCCATAACATCCTTTAAAAATATCGAAAGTGCGCTTATAACCCTTGCTGCGCGAAATTGTGCTGCCAATGCTCCTGCGGCATTATAGGCGTCAAGCATCGGGCGTGCGCAAATCCGATCACTTTTTCTTGATAGCGTGTCGGCCCGCAAATCGCCAATCCGCCGTTATCCGCCCTTACGCGCAAAGTTCCGCCAAGAGAATGCGTTTGTATCGGCAGCGCAATTCCAAAGACTTTCGATGCGACATAGGCGCTGGCCGCACTCCCGGTGCCGCAGCTTTGCGTAACATCTTCCACGCCCACCTCGAAAGTACGCACCGCAATACCGTCATCCGTGCGCCAAATGAAATTGACATTGACGCCTTCCGGATGACCGACATACTCGCACAACGATTTTTCTTCACGCAACGACTTACCCAATTCCCTTGCCGATTCCAAGCTCATCTCGGAGCCGATAACCACCACATGCGGCACACCGGTATAAACATAATGAATGTTATGGTCGATTTGCCGGTAATCCCGTGCTTCACCGAGATTCACTTCCACCAAATCCTGTTCTACCACAACCTCTTTTACGCCATCGCCGGTGACGATTGTGAACATATCGGCAGCCACATAGTGATCGCGAAAGAATCGCGTTGCACAACGCAATCCATTGCCGCACATAGTTTCTTCGGTACCGTCCCGGTCGAAAATCTTCATGGTCGGCATGCCGTGCAATTGATCGACATACAGTATGCCGTCGGTATCGTGTTGACTGGCCAACGCAGATGAAATCTGTTCGCGATCAAACCCATCGAGCGGCGTCCTCATTTCGTCGATCACTAAAAAAGAATTGCCGCATCCATCCATCTTTGTCGCTTTGACTCTCATATCCATCCTCTATTTATAGTTAAATTGCCAACCCGTTGCATGCAATCTCAATTTGATTGCGGATTAAATCCCATACGCTTGGTTAGATGCGCTTGAGCAACACCCGAGATAAATTCATCTTGAACAATGCCCGTCAAAACAAAACCGTTCTTAAGATAAAAACACAAACTATCATTTGCATCGGCATCGGTAATCACATTCAAAATCTTGCCGCCCCGTTGCCGAATCTCGGCAAAAATTCTCTCCACCAAGCGAGCACCATATCCTTTATTGCGGTGATCTTTATCGATCGCAATTATCAATAGCTGATAAGTATTTACGGTCTTTTTTGCAACCACGTAACCAATCGGCTTATCGTTCTCCATTGCGCAAAACCCAAAAAACTTCCCCCTCCCGATACCTTCCAATTCCTCATGAATATCCGGTTGGTACATTGCACCGATATCCTGCAATGCAATCTTTTCAAGTTCTGGAGCCAATTCTTTCGTAATAGGAACAATCATATTTTTCTCACTCTACAAATTACCAAGAAGGGAATAGACACGGCCATGATGCTCGATCACACCCGCTTTAGCAGCTTTGCCGATCGAGGATGCGGCCAATTCCTCCAACACTTCCGTTTTACCGCTGAAGCGCCCGGGATAGCGCAACGAAAGCCGCTGCACCGCAGCGTGAATAATTAGCGCGATCATATCGGCGTGCGCAATATTGGCATGGCGACACATGTTGGTCAGATCGGCCTCGGTCGGGTGCACACCTGGAATCACATTTGCCTCGAGGAAATACAACTGACCGTCTCGCTCACGAAAATCCATGCGGTTATAGTCACGCACTTCGAGAGCCTCATGCGCAGCAATCGCCATTTCTGCGAAACCCTTGGTTTTGTCGTTCCAATCAAGCTGACAAACATAAGGATTCTCAATACTCTTAACATAAGGATCGCGCACATGCGGATTCCCTGGGATCTTCGCAAAATCGAATTCCAGAATCGGCAACACATAATTGCCGATCAAACCTATCGTGTATTCGATACCAGGCAGAAACTCCTCAACCAGCGCCGGTTGCTTGAATTGCATATGCACCGCTTCAATTGCATCGTTAAGTTCTGCCAAGTCATGCACTTTGCTTTTTTGGCTGATACCGATGCTGGTACCTTCGCTATAAGGCTTGACCATCAGCGGAAACGACAAGTTTTTAAGCTGATCGCCGGGCAGCATGAGCTGGAATTTCGCGGTCGGCACGCCGTCATACGCAACGATCCGCTTCGCTGTCGCTTTATCCATCTTGTTGATGAAGGTTTTGGGGCTGCTGCCGGTATAAGGAATGCCTAAGTGTTCGCAGAAAAAAGGCACCATCGCTTCGCGCAATTCCTGCTCTTCCAATCCTTCGGTGTTATTGAACACGAAATCGATCTGATCTTTCCGCCGCTCAAGCTGGTGATAAATATCCGCGCCAACATCGATCAATTCCACATTCGCGCCCGTGCGTTCAAGCGCCGCAGTCACTGCCGCGATCGTGGCCGGACCTTCAAATTCTCCGTACCGAGGATCGTCCATGCCCGGCTTTCTGACATTGCAGGTATAAACAATATTGAGTTTTTTCATGTAAGCGTTCACTGCATCCAATTAATTGAAAATATTTATTTCAAATAACCGGATAACCGAACATCTGGGAGATAGAAGTTTAAGCAACCGAACATACCGTTGAATCAAGTTAAAGGAATCTCATTAACGCTGATCAACGCTTCCGGTTTACAACAATCAATAATAATTTTTCGGCAATCGCATTAAGGAAACGCTGATTAATTCGGCGAACGAAATGAAGCACGAGGCGCACAGAACGCAGCAACCGAGACATATCAACGAGATAGGCGATGGATTGAGTACCGCACAACGAAATGATTCGCTCGTACAATCAATAAGAAACCACTGCGAAACTCGTGAATTTTTGTGCTAAGTGAAGTAAATTAAGTACATTGGGATAACAGGGGTAAAAGAGATGCGCGGAGAACAAAGTGGA
Organism: Nitrosomonas sp.; assembly: GCA_023257295.1. Lineage (GTDB taxonomy): Bacteria > Pseudomonadota > Gammaproteobacteria > Burkholderiales > Nitrosomonadaceae > Nitrosomonas. The sequence goes on from JALRCN010000051.1 coordinate 6,295, forward strand.
CAAGTGGGATTTGGCGATGACCTGATTGCCGGTCGAGTACCATCAGATCACTGGCTGATACGGTTGGATCGCTTGGT
>JALRCN010000135.1 GCA_023257295.1 Nitrosomonas sp.
TCGTAAATCGCTTGTCGGTAATTTTGGCAGGTGCGCGCCACGTTATAGCGCGACTTGGTGCGGCCTTCAATTTTCAAAGAATCCACGCCCATTTTCACCAAGCGCTCTATGTGCTCAATGGCGCGCAAATCTTTACTGTTCATGATGTAGGTGCCGTGCTCGTCTTCCATGATTGGCATCATTTGACCGGGGCGCTCTTTTTCTTCGATCAGGTAAACGTCATCGGCCAGCGGGTGACGCGGAATAGCTCCACAACCGCCCGACATGGCATCCTGCTCAGATTGCTGCATTGCCTGGCCGAAATCGAAATCGATTTTTCCCAATTCTTCAATGTCGCCACTGTCGTTTTCCGTCGCCGCTTTGACTTTGTAATCCCAGCGGCAGGAGTTGGTGCAAGTCCCTTGATTCGGATCGCGATGGTTGAAATAACCGGACAGCAGACAACGCCCGGAATACGCAATGCACAACGCACCGTGTACAAATACTTCCAGCTCCATATCCGGGCACAAGTCGCGAATCTGCGCAACTTCATCGAGCGACAATTCGCGCGAGAGAATGACGCGCGTCAGGCCGATTTTCTGCCAGAATTTGACACCCATGTAATTCACGGTATTGGCTTGCACCGATAAATGAATCGGCACCTCCGGCCATTGCTCACGCACCATCATGATCAAACCGGGGTCGGCCATGATCAGCGCGTCTGGCTTCATTTCGATAATCGGCGCCATATCGGCCAAATACGTTTTTATTTTGGCGTTATGCGGCATCGCATTGCTGGCTACCAGGAACTTCTTGCCCAGCGCATGCGCTTCGGCAATACCGGTTTTAATTTGCTCCAACGCAAAATCGTTGTTCCGTGCACGCAGCGAATAGCGCGGCTGACCGGCATACACCGCATCCGCGCCAAACGCATAAGCGACGCGCATTTTATCCAGTGATCCGGCAGGAAGTAACAGTTCGGGCGATTTCAACATAAGGTAGAATACTGTTCGATTGTGTCAATGGGTAACCGCAGACTTGAATTGTAACATTATGCCAACCAGCCTTGCTTTCATTCATCTTCGAATGCACAGCGAATACTCGATTCTGGATAGCATCATCCGCATCGACGATGCTGTCGCCAAAGCGGTCGCAGACCATATGCCTGCGCTAGCATTGACGGACCTGTCCAATCTGTTCGGTTTGGTCAAATTTTACCAATGCGCACGCAAAAACGGCGTCAAACCGATACTCGGCTGCGATGTCTGGATTACTAACGAATCCGACCGTAACAAACCGGTTCGTCTGCTATTGTTGTGCCAATCTCACGCCGGTTATTTGTTGCTATCCCGCTTGTTGTCGCGCGCCTATCGCGAAAATCAGCACCATGGCCGCGCCGAAATTCACCAAGCTTGGCTGCATCCCGATCAAGGGGGCACGGAAGGATTGATTGCGCTGTCCGGTGCGCGTTACGGCGACATCGGCTTATCGTTGCTGCAAAATAATATGCAACAAGCGGAACTGCACGTGCAAGCCTGGGCGGCATTATTTCCCAGCCGCTTTTATCTCGAAATTCAGCGCGACGGCCATGCGCAAGATGCGATGTTGGTCTCGCAAACTCTGCAACTCGCGCAGAAATTCAATTTACCCGTAGTGGCGACGCAATCCTTGCAATTCTTAAACCCCGACGATTACCGAGCGCACGAAGCACGGGTTTGCATCGCCGAAGGTTATACGCTGGACGACAAGCGTCGCCCGAAGAGCTTCACCGAACAACAATATTTCAAAACCCAAACAGAAATCGCCGAACTGTTCGCCGATATTCCCAGTGCATTAGCCAATACGATTGAAATCGCCAAGCGATGCAATTTGGAATTGGAACTCGGCATCAACCGGCTGCCGCTGTTTCCGACACCAAATAACGAAAGCCTGGATCAATATCTGCGCGACCAAGCCATGATCGGCCTGCAACATCGCATGCTGCATCTTTTTTCCGACAATGAAGTACGCTCAAGTAAATTGGAGCGCTACCAATCGCGGCTGGAATTCGAAGTCAACACCATCATCCAGATGGGATTTGCCGGGTATTTCCTGATCGTTGCCGACTTCATCAACTGGGCCAAACAGAATGACGTGCCGGTCGGCCCCGGACGCGGTTCCGGCGCAGGATCACTGGTCGCGTACTCGCTCGGCATCACCGACCTCGATCCGCTGCGCTACGATCTACTGTTTGAGCGGTTTTTAAATCCAGAACGCATTTCGATGCCGGATTTCGATATCGATTTTTGCCAGGACCGACGTGAATTGGTCATCGATTATGTTAAGCAGCGCTACGGCACCGGAAAAGTCTCGCAAATCGCCACGTTCGGCACCATGGCGGCCAAAGCTGTCATCCGTGATATCGGCCGGGTCATGGATTTACCGTATAACTTTGTCGATCAACTCGCCAAGTTAATTCCATTCGAAATCGGCATGACGCTCAAAAAAGCGCGCCAGCTTGAACCGCAATTGAATCAACGCGCCGAAGCCGAGGAAGACGTGCGCAATTTGTTGGAACTCGCCGAGAATTTGGAAGGCATTACGCGCAATGTCGGCATGCATGCGGGCGGCGTACTGATCGCCTCGAGCGAAATCACCGATTTTTGTCCGATTTATTGCCCCGAATCCGGCGATTCGGTCGTCAGCCAATTGGATAAAGACGACGTTGAAAAAATCGGCTTGGTCAAATTCGACTTTCTCGGTTTGCGCACATTAACCATTCTGGATCGCGCCGTCGGTTATATCCGCCAGTTGCATCCCGATGCGGATGACACCGCAGCGCCTTTCGCGCTCGATACGCTGCCGCTGGACGATGACGCGACATATACCCTTATGCGCAAAGGCAACGCTGTCGGCATTTTTCAGTTTGAATCACGCGGTATGGTTGACTTGCTGCAAAAGGCCAAACCGGATCGCTTTGAAGATATCATCGCTTTAGTGGCACTATACCGTCCCGGCCCGATGGATTTGATCCCGGAATTTATCGACCGCAAACACGGCAAGAAAAAAATCGAATACCTCGATCCGCGCCTGGAGCCTATTCTTGGCCCCACTTACGGCATCATGATTTACCAAGAACAAGTGATGCAAATCGCACAAGTCATCGGCGGCTACAGCCTGGGCAGCGCCGACCTGCTGCGCCGCGCCATGGGTAAAAAGAAAGTCGAGGAAATGGCGCAACAGCGCGACATTTTCGTTGCTGGCGCGATCAACAATGGTTTGAGTCAGGATAAAGCCACCGAATTATTCGGCTTGATGGAAAAATTCGCCGGCTACGGTTTCAACAAATCGCACGCTGCTGCTTATGCCTTGATTGCCTTCCAAACCGCTTACCTAAAAACGCATTATCCGGCAGAATTCATGGCCGCATGCTTATCCGCCGACATGGACGATACCGACAAGGTCTATATCTTCGTCGAAGACAGCCTTGCCAACGGCTTGACAATCCTACCGCCGGACATCAACCAGTCCGATTATCGCTTCGTACCAGTCGATGATAAAACTATCCGGTTCGGTTTGGGCGCAATCAAAGGCACCGGAGAATCGGCGATCAAATCGCTTGTCGCGGCACGTGATCAATCGAGGCCGTTTACCGATTTGTTCGATTTTTGCCAACGCGTCGACCGGCGCATCGCCAATCGCCGCGCGATTGAATCGCTGGTACGCGTCGGCGCGTTCGATTCACTGAATTCCAATCGCGCCCAATTGCTGGCTTCCGTCGGCATCGCCATGGAATCCGCCGAACAAAACAGCAAATCAGTCAATCAAGCAAACTTATTCGGCGACGAGTACTATTCGCAGCTGCAACCCCCATTAATCGATATGCCGCCCTGGTCGGAACGGGAAAAGTTAAGCCAGGAAAAAACCGGTCTGGGTTATTATTTCAGCGGCCATCCCTATGACACTTTTGCGTCGGAACTGCGGCGATTCATACGCACACGGCTAAATCAGCTATTCCCGCAGCGCGAACCACAACTCATTGCCGGCATCATTCATTCGATCCGCGTGCAAATGACACGTCGCGGTCGCATGGCGATCATCAACTTAGACGATGGCAAGGCACGCATCGAAGTTATGATTTTCAACGAACTGTTCGATGCGAATCGAGAATGGTTAAAAGAAGATCAACTGCTGATCGTCGAAGCAAAAATCGGCTCACGCAGCTATAACGACGAAGAAAGTGACGAGCTGCGCATCAGTGCGGAAAAACTTTACGATTTTGCCGGAATTCGCGCACGCTTTGCCAAGAAACTATTGATTCGCTGCAACCAAGCTTCGCTGAATCAGGTTTCCGCACTCAAAACATTATTGACGCCATTCTCCGGCCAGAATTCACCCAATCAGACGAATTGTCCAGTTACGCTGGCGTATCAAAACCAATCGGCCACTGGCGAATTGGAACTAGGCCCGAACTGGCGAATCAATTTGCGCGACGATTTGCTGCGCGCATTACATGCACATTTCAACCCAGAAAATGTCGAGATCGTTTATTGATTTTTGACCGGCCTAGCTGTTTTGGTTTGCTGAAAGCGATAGCCGAAACCGTAAACCGTAAACCGTTTCAATATCCCGATCGCCTTGTGACGGAGCAAATGTAAATTCCCGGAAGAAATTGACCGGCAGAGCCGTAATACCGCAGAGCATCTCGCCGCCGGATGGATTCCATCGGTGCATTTTACCTTGATAGCTTATATTTGCCACGTCAGCACCGATAGTTATTCACCATCCCGCCATATCCTCATTTTTTACCGCTTTCCACTGCATGGCTTGATTTATAATCCAAGACAATCGCTCACATTTTTTATCGCCTGAAGGATATTTCATGATCAATTTAATTAATGGTATTTCACTAGCCTTTATACAATTTCTGTTTTTATTTACTATTGCTACGCCCAGCATTTTCGCAAGCGATGCGCCTTGCAATTCGGCACACGATGCTAATTCTCCTTGTTTGATTGAACTGCCTCAGGACGCGATTCAAAAACTGAAAATCGATGCCGGATTCGGTTGGGGAATCTTTAGCGGTACGATCTACAATGGCAACGACGATTATCACGTCACTCAATTGGTTATCAGCATGACGCCGAAACATGACGATCACCACATGCATATGCATGCGAATATGTCGCACGATGCGAAAGTGCACAAAATCGGCATGGATCTACCGCCCGCATCGAAAGGTGCGTTGTCGATGGCATTGCCAGACGACGTTGCCGATGCGCACGACTTTAACTGGAAAATCCTAACCGTGAGCGGCTATCGGATTCAATGATTGAAATATACCCACTCTCCTATTTTGCTACCATAAGGTAAGGATTAATCGCCATGAATCGTATCTCTCAAATTAGAATTCTTCTCCTCGACGATGATACGTTCATGCTCAAGCTGCTAACCAAAATGCTTGCCAATCTTGGTTATACCGAGGTCATCACCTGCGACAACGGTTCGGATGCACTGAAGAAACTCGATCAGCCGGATACTTGCCCAGATTTGATTCTGCTGGATCTGAACATGCCGGATATGGACGGCATTGAATTTGTACGCTATTTGGTCGATCGCAATTATCACGGCACATTGATTCTGGTCAGCGGCGAAGACGAACGCATGCTACGCACTGCGGAAAAACTGGTACATGCGCACAAAATCCCGATGCCGGGTTACCTCCATAAACCGGTGGATCCCGATAAATTATCCGAAATTCTGCAGCGCTGGGAAGCTGAAACGTTAGCCCAGCCGCTGCAAACCAGCAAAAAAAACTATAGCGCGGCTGAAATCCAAGCGGCGATTAATCGTAAAGAATTGGTGAATTATTATCAACCCAAAGTCTCGGTAGCGACCGGTGAAGTCATCGGCGTCGAAACGCTGGTGCGTTGGCACCATCCGCAAGATGGGTTGGTAATGCCGGAGCGATTTATTCATACTGCGGAAAAAAATAATTTGATCGACGGCTTAACTCGATTGGTACTGAAACAGGCAATCGCCCAAGCCGGAAAATGGCATCGGGATGGGTTGTCATTGCGCGTATCGATCAATGTCACCATGGAAAATCTGGCTTCGCTAGATTTTCAAGATATGGTATTTGATCTGGTCAATGAGCATAATTTACCGCCACAAAAAATTGTCATCGAAATCACCGAAAGCCAAGTTATGGGATCGGATGCGCGCGCGCCGTTGGAAATTCTGACGCGGTTGCGGCTCAAGCGTTTTCACTTGTCGATCGACGATTTCGGCACCGGGCATTCGTCGCTGGCGCAACTGCGCGACATTCCTTTTAACGAACTCAAAATCGACCAGGGTTTTGTGCATCGCGCGTGGACGGACGATACGCTGCGCGCGATGTACGACGCCAGTTTGGCGGTTGGCAAGCAGCTCGGCATGGATATCGTCGCCGAAGGCGTTGAGGACCGTAACGATTGGGAGTTGCTGCGGCAAACCGGCTGCGACATGGCGCAAGGCAATTTTATATCTTACCCGTTAGCGGCTGACGAGCTGCCGCGCTGGATGGCGGAATGGAAAATCCGGGTGCAGGCCGGATTGTAGAAATTTCAGCGCTTCAAGTGCGGCAAACACCCAGAGATAAATGAGAAATCATCTCTTCCTTGTGTTGTAAACTGCGTGCAATCGCGCGGACTTTATTCAGCAAAATCGTCATTTGCGTATAAAACTGATCGCTGGCCATCAATTGTAGCCATTCATCGCCGTCCGGATCTTCTTCATCGAGATTACGCCAGAAAAGACGGCAAAAACTATTGAATGGAATCGGCTGTCCCGCGATCAAATCCGATTTGGTTTGAAGATCGACCCAAGGCTGCCGCCGCTTGATTAAACCTTCCGCCCCTTTATCGACCACAACCGATAAATGATGGTACAAATCGGTCGTACTGCGAATGTTCTCAAGTTCGGAAAATTTTTGTGTACCAGCGGCATTTGCGATCAATTCCTGCAATGCAATCGTCGAAACTTTCAGACTCACACCTGTTTGTAATACATAAATTTTATCGAGGCTCATAGATCAGTAACAATAAAGTAAGAAACCGAAACCAATGAGCGATTCGATTAAGAATCAAGGCTAAGGTTCATTCTTGCCGGCATAACATCGATAAAATGCAAACATCACTCGTAACGGATAAATGCCTCGGCCAAGGCATCGGCACCATGCCGACCGATCAGTGCTTCAATTTCCGCCAGCAAATCGTCGTCTTCATCCTCATCCAACACACCGGCACCCACCAAGCTCGCAGACAACCCCGAGACCATCGCTTCCTTTATCATTCCAAGCGTTTGCGGATGCTTCCGATCTTTGTCGTTGATGACAGCGTCGATAATCCGCGACAGAGGTTCGCTGGCACGCTCCTGAACAAAGTCAACCGCTAATGCAGTTTCGCCAAACTCATCGATTAACGCATTCAATTCATCCAGTGACGATTCATTGATATCGAAATGATGCAGTTGCTCCGTCTCGGAAAATGCTTCCGTCAATACACCGGTGACAAAATCCCGGATCGTGGCAAGTGTGATAGCCTGTTCAAGCTCCGCCCGGTTCAAGCGATTTTCAATCAACGTGGATAAATTGGGGCTGACGCGGGTTGCAACATCAATCGAATTTCTAATCATGGCAAGCTCCTTATTAACAATCGATTCCCAATAGAATACGCATTAACAGGCCATTAATCCATCGTCGGGCGAGAACTGCTCGCAAGACAGGTAATCACTTCTTCGTCGCTGACTTGCGGGAAATTGTTATAAAACCGCCCTACCGCATAAAAAACTTCAGGAGACGACAAACATACGATTCGATCCGCCATACCGTGTAGTTTTTCTATGGTTTCAGGCGGCGCAACCGGCACAGCGCAGATTAATTCCGCCGGTTCCCTGGCGCGAAGTGCGTGCAATGCGGCAATCATCGTTGAACCTGTCGCCAGTCCGTCGTCAATAACGATAACGATACGCCCCAAAGGATCGATCGGCGGGTGCATCGGTGTATATTGCGCGCGCCGCTGGCGGATTGTTTCCAGTTGCGCCGCTACTTCACGGCCGATGTAGGTTTTATCGGCTCCGGACTGTTGCGCGTATTCGGTCAAATAAACCCAGCCCGTTTCGTCGACCGAACCGATGGCAAACTCTGGATTGCCCGGTGCGCGCAGCTTGCGCACCAATACCACATCCATTTCACCGTGCAACCGCTCGGCGATCACTTTGGCCATCGGCACCGCACCTCGCGGAATCGCCAGAATCAGCGGATTTCTGTCGCGGTAAACGGATAGTGCTTGCGCCAACTTATTGGCAGCTTCATTTCGATCTGCAAACATCATTCCCTCTCTCAGTTCATGACGACATGGTGCGCTGAATCAGCGGACGCAATTCCTGCAACGAATGGGTATTAAACAACTGCGTTTTTTGGCTTCGCGGATAATGCGTAACATATCGACATCGTACGGCTCTCGCCGCTGAATCACGAGCGCCCCGTCGGATGTGCCAGCAACGTGAAATGAAGGTGCTGCATCGCGCGCAGGATACGCTCGGTTTTCTTGGTACGCGACAGATTGACCCACGCCGACCACCACGTCACGCTGCTCTAATACGCTGTCCGGCAAATCCAAATACCCTCTTCCAGAATATCGTGATACAACGCTTTAACGCGTTTTGGCCCCAATCCGGTAATCGCTGGAAGCAGTTCGGTATGCAATCGGCCGAGCAGGTTGCAATGCCCGCTCTCGGCGATTTTCTTGATTTTTGCCGCCAAATCAGTGCCGATTCCCGGGAATTCGCTGAGCATACGAGCAGCATTCCGGTAAGCGCGTAAACGAAACGAATTGGCATCTTGAATCTACAGTAAATCAGTTAGATATTCAAAAATAGCTGCAATATCGGCATTATGTTTCGGCATACATACCTCCATCTCGCACTTTACTGCGATTTTGTCATCGATAGAATTGATTTATCGCAATAATCGTTCAGATAAACACCTTTCAAGTTGCAAAGTCACTACAATAAAAGCAACTGCAATTAAAAACATAGAAATGGAAAGTATGCATCAAAGGGTAGTAATAAAAGGAAGCGCTGATCCATTCGGCGAACGAGATGAAGCACGCGGCGCACGGAACGCAGCAACCGAGACATATCGACAT
>JALRCN010000219.1 GCA_023257295.1 Nitrosomonas sp.
ACCAGTTTTCTTTGTCGTAATCACACTAATGAAGTTTTCGGTACAAAACACTTCATCTAACAGTTCGCGCACATGATGTAAATTCTCATCCGAAATCTGCACAAACACACTGCCCGACTCATGCAGCAATTCCTTCGCCAGCAGTAACCGGTCGCGCAGGTACGTCAGGTACGAATGGATACCGAGTTCCCAGGTATCGCGGAATGCCTTGATCATTTCCGGTTCCTGCGTCAGGTCTTCGTCCTTGCGGTCTTTGACGTCGCGTTTGTTGACGAATGGCTGGAAATTGGAGCCGTATTTGATGCCGTACGGCGGGTCGATATAGATCATCTGCACTTGCCCGGCCATGCCTTCCTTTTGCAGCAAAGAATTCATCACCAAAGCCGAATCTCCTGCAATGAGTCGGTTCGACCAGTCGCGTTCATGCTTGTAAAAGTCGATGGCGTCTCGCAGCGGCAGGTTCTCAAACGGCGCATGAAACAAATCCGGCTGAACCGCGCTGCTGGCTTTGCTTTTTGCAGTTTTCAGTTTTTTCTGAACCGCCGCCAGAATCGTCGCCGGGTCGATACGTTCGTGCACGTGCAGCGACACGGTGTCGACGTCAAAGCTGGTACGTTCGGCTTTGCCCGTCCAGTTCAGGTACGGTGATTGCATGCGTTTCAACTGCTCCAATGCTGCTTGCATACGGTCTTTGTCACCGGACGCCAGTGCTTCGTCGATCAGATTTTCGATGGTGGAGCGCTGGCTGTCGAATTACAGTGCCGGGTCGATATGCGGATCATACTGCCACACGGTTTTGCCTTCCACGCCGTCGGAGTGCGTGTCGACCATGCCGACGTGCGGATTGTTGGTACGCTTGTTGCCGTGGCGATAGCTGAGTACTTCGGCTGCCGGGCTGGCGGTTTGGCGTGAAAAACTGGCGGATTTGCCGGTCGGCGATTTGTGCGGTTTTACGGTTTGTGCCGGCACCTGCTGCATTTCGAGCGAGAATGCTTCATCGGGCAATTCTTCCTGCCGGGGATCTTGGCCGGATTTGCTCGTCCCCGTTTTGTCGTCGTTTGTTGCCATGTTTCGATCACCGTCCTATTCGTGTATCTGCGTTACAGTTGATCTTTCTTCACAATGCAGCACTTACCTACGCTTTATTTTAAACGCGAATGACTTGATTTAGGTACAAGCAAATATATACACATCCATTACCGGTCACTTTTCCCGCATGCGCCACAGTACCGCCAGCAAACTGCCGATCAAGGAATGCATTACTGCGGAAACCGCACCAGCCACGGGTGCCAGCGGTAACATTGGGAACGCTTGTTTGGCCAGCACAATCGATAAACCGGGGTTTTGCATGCCGACTTCGACCGAAATGGTGCGTGCGCTTTGGGTTCGGAAGCCCAATAACTTGGCAATGGTGTAACCGATGAAAAAACCGCCGCCGTGCAACATGACTGTCGCCAGTCAGCAGTAGCGGAAACAATAACGTGAGTTTTTGCGGCATCATAACCACTTGACTAATAAAATATCCATAACAGCGATAGCCCGACAAATCCAATTCAGGCGACACTGTACAGCAAGTCGGTTAGTACCGCGAGTTAGCGCAATCAATAAGCCAAACGCACGCTCAGATTGAAGAAACGTCCGCGGCGGAATTGACGGCTGATTTCGTCGCCTTGCATGATCAGCACGTCATCGTCCAAAAGATTTTGCATGGTCAACTGCGCCGACAGCTTTTTGTATAAATGTTGACTGACGACAAAATCGAGCTGGTGAAAAGGTTGCTCGTATTTATCCGGTGTGCCCAGCAATCCCGCCGAAACGATACGTTTGCTGGCTACGTTGTACAGCAGGGTTGCCTGTGTCTTCCATACCGGATTGTCATAACCGAACTGAAAATTGACGATATGCGCGGAGTGTCCTTGCAGCGGCCTCTCTGGCGTGGTCAGCGATGCGAGATTTTCATGGCTCAGCTTGACGTTCGACGTTGACCACGTGTAATTGCCGCCAACGTAAAAATTCTGCAATCGCGGGTGCACAAAATCCAATTTCTTCAGCAATTCGAATTCAAGCCCGTAAATATTCGCTTTATCGGTATTCTGGTAGGTATTGAGCACGCCCGAACCGACTTGCGTGACCAATTCGATCGGATTGGTCAAATCTTTCCAGAAGAAACCCGCGAAGATGTTTTCGCTGGGTGACAAGTAATATTCCCACCTGGCATCCCAGTTGGTGATGCTGGTTTGCTTCAGATTCGGATTGCCGATCACTTCCTGGTTGATATTCATGTCGGTGAACGGCGCGATGGATAATTCCCGGAAATCCGGACGCGACAACGTTTGACTGACTCCCGTGCGCAATTGCTGCTTGTCCGAAATAAACAAGGTCGCCGTTACCGAAGGCAACATGTCGATGCGCTTAAGCCCTGCAACCGTCGGTGTCAGCGCATTGCCGGATCCGGTAAAGGTATTGACTTTCTGGTTATTGTCTTCCCAGCGTAAGCCGCCGGTGATATTGAGTCGGTCGTACAGCAACCAATCCATTTTTCCGTAATAGGAAAGCAAACTTTGCGAAGCGTTATAGCTATCGCTGGCGCGCGTTCCTTCGCGCAACTGGAATCCGTTGGTGCCAATATAGCTTGGTCGCAGTATGCCTTCCAGCGACGATTGCGCGAGTATGGCGTTATTCTTGGCATCTCCGCCAACCGGATAAAAATTAAAGCTGCGGATATCCGAATCGCGAGTCTTGTGTTGGGTAATCATACCGCCGCTCATCGTCAGCTTGTGATCGCGCGACAGCTCGAGCGGTAATTTCCCGTCGACGCGCCAGCTTTGATCCCGGTCGATCAGATTCGAATACATGGTGCGGTTGCTGTCGATCTGGCGCGAGAAAGAAAAATTGCCGCCCCCGCCGGTGTCGTCAAAACGATAATCGCGCGTTTTGGGTTCCACGCGGTTGGCGGTGGCATCGGTAAACAACCAATTGAGCGTAAAATCTTTCATCCAATCCAGGCGATGCTCACCGCCCACTTGATGCATCAGCAATTGGTTGGAGAAAAATTTCAATTTACTCCTGCGAATATCGAATGTCTCGGCGTCGGTAAAACCTTGATCGACCCTCGCCTCATCGAACGATTGGCGCAAAAACATGCTCTTTGCGAAAAGCTTGTGCGTATCCCGATATTGTAATTCGGTGCCGCCGTAACCGGTCAAATGCACTTCCCGCAACGTTCGTTGCACATCGAAATCCGTTTTCTTGACTAACTCACCGTCCGTAATCGCAA
>JALRCN010000196.1 GCA_023257295.1 Nitrosomonas sp.
GGCGAAATTCCTCTGGGTATGCAGGTTTGTATTTCTGAGTCATCTTCCTTCTCCTTTACACATAATTTAATGTGTCCGTCAAAAGGGGACAACTCCACTTCCTGGAGCTGCTGCACATCCGTATTGCCTTCTGCCGGTGGCGAGAAAACGCAGGCAATGTGCAGCGGCTCGAAGCTTTCATCCTCACGCTGCTTTGCTGCCTGCATGGTTTTGAATAATTCGTAGTATTCAATGGCGTTGTTGATGGAGGCCGTGGCCAGTATCGCGTTGAAGCGGCGGTGGTCGGTGGCGCTGTCGTGCTTTTGCAATATAGCGCTGATGACAGCATCCGGCGGATAGATCTGTCCTTTCTTGAGCTTTTTGTCCCCTTCCTTGCCAAAGTAGTCGATGTGGAAACTCAGCACGTTTTTGTCATCGATGGCATGGGTGATGGTGTAGGCGTGCAGCTCTTTTTCGAAGATGTCCTTGGTGGTTTTGAAGGAACCGACATTACCATCGATCTGCTGATAGGTGGCGTTTTCATCAAAAATCGGCGTGCCGGTAAAACCGAACAGTTGCGCCTTGGGAAAGAATTCTTTGATGGCTTTGTGGTTCTCGCCGAACTGGGAACGGTGGCATTCGTCGAAGATAAAGACCACACGCTTGTCGCGCAGGGGTTCGAGGCGTTCCTTGTAAGTCTGTTTGCCCTCTTTTTGTTTTGCCTTGTTGCGCTTGCTGTTTTCGTCCAGCGCCAGGCCCAGCTTCTGGATGGTGGTGACAATCACCTTGTCGGCATAATCGTCCGACAACATGCGGCGCACCAGGGCTTCGGTGTTGGTGTTGTGCTCGACGCAGCCTTCCTGGAATTTGTTGAATTCATCGCGTGTCTGGCGATCGAGGTCTTTGCGGTCGACCACGAACAGACATTTTTCGATATCGGGATTGTCTTTCAGCAGGGTGGAGGCCTTGAACGAGGTGAGCGTCTTGCCGCTGCCGGTGGTGTGCCAGATATAGCCGTTGCCGCGATTCTGATGGATACATTCCACAATGGCCTTGACCGCATAGATTTGGTAGGGGCGCATGATGAGGATTTTTTGCTCGCTCTGCACCAGAACCATGTAGCGACTGATCAAGCGACCTAGGCTACACTTTTCGAGAAAGTCATCGGCAAAGTCGTGCAGGTGGGCGATTTTATTGTTTTTCTCGTCGGCATGCCGGTAGATGGGCAAGAAGCGCTCTTCAGCGTTAAAGCTGAAATGCTGATTGCGGTTGTTGGCAAAATACTGGGTATCGGTTTCGTTACTGACGATAAACAACTGCATGAAACAAAGCAGCGAATTGGTGTAGCCGTTGCCGGGATCGTTTTTGTAATCGACGATCTGCTCCATGGCACGGCGCGGGCTGATTTGCAGTGCTTTCAGCTCGATCTGCACCAGCGGCAGGCCATTGATCAGCAGGATAACGTCGTAGCGGTGATGGCTGTTGTCGGTGTTGATGCGAAGCTGGTTGATAACCTCGAATTCGTTCTTGCACCAATCGCGGAGATTGACCAGCATGTATTCCAGTGGGGTGCCGTCTTCGCGGGTGAATTTGCCTTTTTCACGCAAGGCCTGTGACGCGATGAATACGTCGGTAGTAATAATTTCGTCGCGCAAACGGGAAAATTCGGCCTCGGTGAGGTGAACGCGATTGAGCGCCTGGAATTTCTCGCGAAAGTTATGCTCAAGAGTGGTTTTGTCGCGGATGTCCGGACGGTGTTTGTATTTGAGATCGGCCAGCTTGCCGATCAAAGTTTGCTCGATTTGGCTTTCAGTCGTTGTCATCGGAATGCGCGGCAAAACTGTCTGTTTGCGTACACAGCACTATACCCCATCATTCAGTTTAGCCAGTAAAGCCGCCATTTTTTCCGGATGATCGGCTTTGAGAATTTTTTGTGACAGTGGAATGATATCGGGTAAGTGGCTTTTCAGAATTTGATTCTTCACATTCAGCAACTGTGCCGCATACATGGAAAATTGCTGCAATCCGAAGCCAAGCAATAAGCGGGTAAACTGTTTATCTCCGGCCATTTCGCCGCAAATCGACACCGGCACCTTAGCGCGATTGGCGCTCTGAATAATATGCGCAATCAGCCATAACACAGCGGGGTGCAGCGGATCGTACAAATGTGCCACGGTATCGTCGATACGATCGACCGCCAATGTGTATTGAATCAAATCGTTGGTGCCAATCGACAAAAAATCCAGCTTGCGCATGAACATGTCCAGACATAGCGCCGCCGCCGGGATTTCGATCATGCCGCCGATTTTGATCGCTTCGTCAAAATGAATTTTATCGTCACGCAGCGTTTGTTTCGCGTATTCGATCGACTGCATCGTTTGTTCGATTTCGATCATATTGGACAGCATCGGAATCAAAATACGCACATCGCCATACTTCGATGCGCGCAAAATCGCGCGCAACTGGGTATGAAACATTTTCGGTTCCGCCAGACTCAACCGGATCGCGCGCAACCCCAGTGCCGGATTGGCCGCGACTTGCGTTGATCCTTTCAGATTCTTATCCGCGCCCAAATCGAACGTGCGTATCGTCACCGGCTGCTTGTGCATTTTGGCCGCAACCGTACGATACGCTTCGAATTGCTCATCCTCACCCGGCAAATCATCGCGATTCAGAAACAAAAACTCGCTGCGGAACAATCCGATGCCGGTGGCGCCGCTCTCTTTGACTTGCGCAATATCTTCCGGCAATTCGATATTGGCGTGCAATTCAATAGGCGTGCCGTCCAATGTAACGGCTGCAATGCCTTTGATGCGTTGCAGCTTCTTGCGCTCCAGTTCGAGCTGGCCTTGGCGCAGACGATATTCATCGAGCACGTACCGATCCGGATTGACGATGATAATGCCTTGCGTGCCGTCGACGATCAGGCAATCGTCCTCTTGAATCAGTTGATGCGCATGATGCAAGGCCACAATCGAAGGAATATTGAGGCTGCGCGCTACAATCGCCGTATGTGATGTTTGACTGCCCAAATCGGTCAGAAACGCAACGAACTGGTGCTGCTTATATTGCATCACATCGGCCGGACTCAGATCGTGCGCAATCAGTATGCTGTCGCCGGTATGCTTGGACGCAATCGGCAAATAACCCGGATGTCCCATCATCGCTTTGAGCACGCGCTCGACGACTTGCACCACATCGGCTTTTCGCTCACGCAAATAGGCATCTTCGATGGCTTCAAACTGCGCCAACAGCACTTGCATCTGCTGCGCCAACGCCCATTCGGCATTGCAATGCGTCTGCGCGATCATGCCGCGCGTCGCTTCCGATAACGTCGGATCTTCCAGAATCATCAAGTGCAATTCCAGAAAGGCGCTAAACTCCGCGCGCGCATGGCCGTCGACAACCGATTGCTGCAATGCTTCGAATTCGGTACGAACCACCGCAAAGGCGGCATTCAGACGCGCGATCTCCTTGTCGACTTGATGCTTCGGAATCAAATAGTGCATCACCTCCAGCGCAGCAGGCGCAGCCAGATGGGCATGCCCGATTGCAATCCCTTCGGATACTCCAATACCTTGTAGAATAAAGCTCATTCGCCCTCGCCGAAATAATCCTGCACCAAAGCCACCAATGCCGCCATCGCTTCAATCTCGTCAACACCGTCGGTTTCCAATTGGATGCACGATCCTTTATTGGCCGCCAATGTCATCACCCCCATGATGCTTTTCGCGTTTACGCGGCGGTTATTGCGCGTTGCCCATACCTCGCAACTGAATTGACTCGCCAATTTGGTCAATTTGGCCGATGCGCGCGCATGCAGACCGAGTTTGTTGACTATTTCCACTTCTTTAACTTGCATGACAAAATTCCATATTGATAGCAACGACACCGTTCCGGCCGCCGCTCATGCCTTTTTCGACGACTACCGGCAACGGTTCGTTGCGATAGGTCAGCACCCGAACCAACATCGGCAGATTAACCCCCGCAACGCACTCCACTTTACCCGGTTGCACCAGCCGGGTGGCAACGTTGCAGGGCGTTGCACCCAACATATCGCACAATAGCAATACGCCGTCGCCGCCACTCAATTGCTCGGTCAAAGTACACGCCTTGTCGAGCACAACTTCGGGATCGTCTTGCGGAAAAACGCTTAAATAAGCCAACTGCGGTGGTTTCATCCCCAACACATGGCTGGCGCAGCGAATCAATTGAGCACCCAAGTCTTCGTGCGTAATAACCAAAATTCCAATCATTTCATTCTTCGATTCGTCGTTAACGATGCCAGGATTTTAGCACTGACATCACCTTAATACCTTGTGATATCTCATTTTAGTACTTGAGCATTTCGACGGATTGTTTAGTCTAAATCAATTTCCCGATTGCTCCGTATGCTATATTTCGCAATAAAAAGTCCGTTTATCATTTAAACCCGGTCGAAATCATCGATCAATACTGCGCATTGATCGTTTAACTCATTGCACTCGGATGGCGGAAAATGAAAGAAAACGACCGAATCCTGGCATTGCGCAAAGCGGCAGAAGCAATGGCGCGCGGCGACTTTTCCCTCGATATTCCCATCGGAAACGATGAAATCGGGCATCTGGGAAAATCGCTCAAAGAACTGTCCGTTTACCTTAAGAAGCAATCCGAAAGAAGCCAATTGCTCTACCGGATCATGGTCGAATGCAATCTCAATCTGCATGTAATCGATGTGCTCAATCATATTTACGAATCGTTCCGCGAACATTTGCCGTATGACCGGATCAGCTTGGCTTTTCTCGAAAACAGCAACACAAAACTCAAACTGCATTGGGTACGCGCGGAATACGATCCATTAGCGATCAACGCCGGTCAATCGATTGCTTTAGCCGACGACAGCTTACAGGCGCTGCTGAACAACAACGAAATTCAAATGATCTCCGATTTGAGCGAATACCTGGAATGGCACACGCATTCCAAATTCGCTCAAACCATCATCAAAGAAGGCATACGCGCATGCGTCATTTGTCCGCTGGTTGCCAATGGCAAATCGATCGGCTTCATATTCTTTTCCAGCCGCAAAAAAATCAACTACGACCGCTCACACAAGGACTTGCTGCTGCAAATCGCAAGCCAGTTATCCGTCGTTATCGAAAAAACCCAGCTATACCGTGGCGCAAAGCTCAATAAACAATTAATCGCGCAAAAGAAATCGCTGCAACAACGCGTCACGCACGATGCATTGACCGGCTTGCTGAACCGCTCCGCCATCTTCGACATCCTGCACAAACAAATCATGCGCGCCAAACGCGGCGGATACGGTGTCGCAGTGATTATGATCGATATCGATTATTTCAAATCCATTAACGATACTTACGGTCATATGGCGGGCGACGCCGTACTTGGCGAAATCGCCGAGCGGCTGACCAAATCCGCACGAGTGCACGAATATATCGGACGGTATGGCGGCGAAGAATTTCTGGCGATTATTTCGCCTTACGATCAAGCAAGTGCGACAAAAGTGGCGGAACGTTTTCGTCAGGCTATTGCTGACGAGCCTATACAAGCCGATCAATCGTCGATTCCGGTGACCATCAGCATCGGCGTTTCCGCCGGCGCGACGGAAGCAACACTGGACGCCGACTTGCTATTGCGCCATGCCGATGAAGCGCTTTATGCCGCCAAACGCAAAGGCAGAAACCGGGTTGAAATTGCCGGCGATCTCAATCCGTAATCCTCAATCCGCTCCGATCTTTCTCGCCACATCGCCTTGGCATTCTCCGCAACACGCTATTGGGAAAGCACAAAATTCAAACACAGCAATCGGATCAAAAACGATGGTTTTAGATTCCTCGACAGCGAGCTATAATGTTTCTTATTTTTTGCTGACCCCTATGAAGCATTTATTCCTGATATTGCTATTGTGTCTCGCGGTTTCGTCAGTTTCTGCCCAGCAACAAGGTATCTCCATAGCAGCAAAATCCTATTTGCTGTCTGATTTTCAAAGCGGACAGGTATTGGCCGGTGAAAACGCGCACGAGCGCATAGAGCCCGCTTCATTGACCAAACTGATGACGGCGTACGTCGTTTTCTCCGCCATCAAACA
The DNA here is from genome assembly GCA_023257295.1 of Nitrosomonas sp. Lineage (GTDB taxonomy): Bacteria > Pseudomonadota > Gammaproteobacteria > Burkholderiales > Nitrosomonadaceae > Nitrosomonas. Next base: position 6,068 of record JALRCN010000196.1, read on the forward strand.
AAACCGTTTATCGCTGGATCAAGCAGTGCCGGTATCCGATACCGCTTGGCGCATGATCGGTTCGCGCATGTTTATCGAACCCAAGAAGCCGGTCACCGTCGACGAATTGATTCGCGGCATGATCGTGCAATCCGGCAACGATGCCTGTATTGCATTGGCGGAAGCGGTTGCCGGTTCGGAAATCGATTTCGTAAAGCTGATGAATGCGGAAGCGCAGCGGCTGGGAATGAAAAATACGCACTTCACCAACACCACCGGCCTGCCCGATCCCGAACATTACACCACCGCGTACGATCTGACGTTACTGGCAACCGCAATCATTCGCGAGTTTCCAGAATTTTATCCGCTCTACTCGCTGAAAGAATACACCTATAACAACATTACGCAGCCCAATCGCAACCGGTTGCTGTGGATCGATCCGCATGTCGACGGCATGAAAACCGGATGGACCAAAACCGCTGGGTATTGCCTGATCACGTCAGCAGCCCGAGATAAGCGCCGCCTGATTTCCGTCGTCATCGGCGCCAAATCGGCCAATGCGCGCAGCGTGGAAAGCCAGCGCCTGCTCAATTACGGCTTCCAGTTCTACGATACGCTACACTTATACAAAAAGAACGATTCGCTCACCTCCATCCCGCTATGGAAAGGCGCGCAAAGCGAATTCAAAGCGGGATTCGACCGCGATGTTTATTTCACGCTGCTAAAAGGCCAAGCGGACAAATTGAAAGCCACGATGGAATATAAACAACCGCTTGTCGCACCCATCGAAGTGGGGCAGGAAGTCGGCACGGTCCGATTCACGCTGGACGACAAAACGGTGGAAACCTATCCACTTGTCGCATTGGAAAAAGTCGGCACAGCCAATTTCTTTGGCCGTGCCTGGGATAGTGTAAAATTACTGTTTAATTAAATCCTCTCTCAAATCATCAAAAAGCTCGCATGATATATCTGAACGGTAAGTTTATGCCTATCGAGGAAGCATGCATTCCGGTGCTCGATCGCGGTTTTATTTTCGGCGATGGTGTATACGAAGTAATACCGGTATATTCCCGCAAACCCTTCCGCCTCCACGAGCACTTGTTGCGACTGCAACACAGCCTGGACGGGATTCGCTTGAAAAACCCATTCGGCAACAATGAATGGAAGCGCCTATTGGAACAAGTCGTCGCACAAAACGATGGCGAAGATCAATACCTTTACTTGCACATCACCCGGGGCGTCGCCAAGCGCGATCATGCCTTTCCCGCCAATGTCGCGCCCACCGTGTTCATCATGAGCAATCCGTTGCTGCCGCCGCCCGCCGAAATGCTCGTTGGCGGCGCCGCCGCGATTACCGCCGTCGATAACCGCTGGGTACGTTGCGACGTCAAAGCCATTTCGCTACTGCCTAACGTGCTGTTACGCCAATTGGCCGTCGACGTGCAGGCTTTGGAAACTATCCTGATCCGAGACGGATTCCTGACCGAAGGCGCGGCGAGCAATATTTTCATCGTCAAAAATAATGTCTTGTTAGCGCCGCCCAAAAGCAATTTGATGCTGCCCGGCATCACCTACGACGTCGTGCTTGAACTGGCCGCAGCCAATCGGATCGATCACGACGTGCGGCAAATTACCGAAGCGGAAGTCCGCTCCGCCGACGAAATCTTATTGACATCGTCAACCAAAGAAATCATGCCGATCACGACGCTGGACCAGCAACCAGTTGGCACCGGCAAGCCGGGCAATCTGTTTGCGCGCTTGCACACCCTGTATCAAGACTATAAAGCCACTGAAATGCGCGGCCTTGCGCCGGGCGCGGCAAACTAAGCCGCTCGCGCCCCGAACGCACCGATGCCCCGTTTATGACAGAACAGCCTTCGCTCATTGAATATCCTTGCGATTTCCCAATCAAAATCATGGGAAAATCCGAACAGGACTTCACGCAAACGGCACTGGCCATCGTTCGGTATCACGCACCGGATTTCGATGCCGCCACGATGTCGGTCAGAGCCAGCAAAAATGGCACCTACTTGAGCGTTACTTGCACCATCCGCGCCACATCGCGAGCACAGCTGGACGCTTTGTACCAAGCGCTTTCCGATCACCCAGCGGTTGCCGTGGTATTGTGATCGTAATGCAAACCGGCCAATCCTCGCCGCCGCTTGAGTCGCATTTTGTCGTCCGCCCGATGGGATTATGCGATTACCGATCCACCTGGCAGGCGATGAAAGACTTCACAGACGCCAGAACCGCGCAAACCAGCGACGAAATCTGGTTATTGCAGCATCCGCCGATTTTTACCCAAGGCATCGCCGGAAAACCGGAGCATTTGCTGTGCAATCATGGTATCGATGTGGTCAAAACCGACCGTGGCGGACAAATCACCTATCACGGCCCCGGGCAGATCATTGCTTATCTATTGCTGGACATCCGCCGCCTAAAACTCGGCGCACGCGAATTGGTCAGAAATTTGGAAAGCGCCGTGATCGACTTGCTGCACGATTACCGCGTTAAAGCTGTCAATCGCACCGAAGCGCCCGGCGTTTACGTCAACGGTGCCAAAATTGCCGCATTGGGACTGAAAATCAGGAAAAATTACTGTTACCACGGCATCGCGTTAAACGTCGACATGGATTTAACGCCCTTTTCGTATATCAACCCCTGCGGCTACCAAGGCCTGCAAGTGACACAAACCAAAGACTTGGGCATTGCCGACGGCTTGGATATCTTGGGCCGCAAACTAACCGATCACTTACAACAAAAACTACTCAATCAATTAACGGCTTATTCATCATGACCACCGACACCCGCCAGAAAGGCGCCGACAAAACCGCGCGCAACCCCGTCAAAATCGCACCGCAATCCCGCGACGATCTATTACGTAAACCGTCGTGGATACGCGTGCGCTCGTCCAACAGCGAAAACTATTACGAAGTAAAACGCCTGCTGCGCGAACACAAGCTGCACACCGTTTGCGAAGAAGCCTCTTGCCCCAACATCGGCGAATGCTTCGGCAAGGGCACCGCGACGTTCATGATCCTCGGCGATCTGTGCACCCGCCGCTGCCCGTTCTGCGATGTCGCGCATGGCCGCCCCAAACCGCCGGATCCCGGCGAACCGATGCACTTGGCGCAATCGATTGCCGCGATGAAATTGCGCTATGTCGTGATCACCAGCGTGGATCGCGACGACCTGCGCGACGGCGGCGCGCAACACTTCGCCGACTGTATCCAGGCCATCCGCACGCATGCACCGCACACAAAAATAGAAACACTGGTACCTGATTTTCGCGGACGGCTGGAAATCGCGCTGGAAAAACTCGCCGCCTGCCCGCCCGATGTCTTGAACCACAACCTCGAAACCGTGCCGCGATTGTACAAGCAATGCCGCCCCGGCGCAGATTACGCCAACTCGTTAAAACTGCTGAAAGATTTCAAAATGCAATTCCCGCATATTCCGACCAAAT
>JALRCN010000180.1 GCA_023257295.1 Nitrosomonas sp.
ATTCCGGCAATTCAACCAAGGATTGATTGATAGTTTCAGTATCGCGTATTGCATTTTGTTTGTTGCTACTTTCTTGCTGCTGACGATCCGACGTCTCGATGGCGAGCGGTTATACGGGTAGTATTCATAAAATCGTCATGACCGAAGTCAGTAAAAATTTTCGTTTGCATAACCGGGTTCAGCGCAATATTTTTGTCATTTTATTCGTTTGCCTGGTATTTTTGTTGGGGTGTTTGGCTGCGCAGTACCGCATGCAGTGGGATATCAGTCAAAACGGGCGCAATAGCCTGAGCGAAGCTAGTATTGAGATATTGCAAAAAATGCAGGAGCCGGTTCACGTCACTGCGTATGCTACTGAGCAGCATGCGCAATTTGGCGATATCCGTAAAATTATTTCCGATTTCATAGCGCTTTACCAGCGTGTAAAACCCGATTTGACGCTGACATTCATCGATCCGGTGGCTCAGCCGCAATTGGCCCAAGCAGCTAATATTCAAGTCAACGGCGAGGTGATTGTCAGTTTCAATCAAAAAATAGAGCATTTAACCGCCATTAATGAGCAGCTATTTACCAACGCTTTGATGCGATTGGCGCGCACTGAAAGTAAAGTGATTATGGAATTGAGCGGTCATGGCGAACGTAAGCTGGATGGGTATGCCAATTACGACTTGGGAGAATTCGGTCGGCAGTTGCGTAATAACGGATTTGGTAACCGGCTGTTAAATCTTGCGATTGATCGCGATATTCCTGCAAATGTGGATTTGTTACTGATCGCTTCGCCGCAAACCGATTTGTTGCCGGGGGAGGTGGAAAAGCTGCTGGAGTACATCGATAGCGGCGGTAATTTGCTGTGGCTGATCGATCAAGAGCCATTGCATGGATTATTGCCGTTGGCTGAGAAGCTGCACTTGACTCTGACACCGGGGATTGTCATCGATCCGCAGGCGCAAGCGCTTAAAGCGCCGAAAACTTTCGCCTTGGGTGCAATTTACGGGCAACACCCGATTATCGGTCAATTTGATTACATAACTGTTTTCCCGTTTGCGCGACAAGTATTGATCAATGAAAACGAAGAATGGCATGGAGTTTCTTTGGTCGAAGCGGCGCCGGACGGTTGGATCGAAACAGGCGATTTGGAAGCTGAAATTACTTTCGATCAAACTACCGATATATTCGGTCCGATCAACATAGCAGTTGCATTGACGCGTGTGGCCCAGGATCGAGAGCAGCGAATCGTGGTGGTTGGCAGCGGACATTTTCTTGCCAATGCGTATCTGGGGAACGGCGGTAATTTGGATTTTGGTATCAATTTGATCAATTGGCTGGCCGGGGATGAAGAGTTAATTGCCGTTCAGCCGCGTGCAACCTTGGATAACAGTCTCGTGTTCAGTGAAGCGCAACTTACGGCGATTGCAGTGGTTTCGTTAATATTATTGCCCTCGTTATTTTTTATCGGCGGTACCTTGATTTGGTGGCGCCGCAGGCGCAGTTGATTTTATGACGCATCACACACGACTCAATTTAATCATGGCGATTACGATCGTTGTTTTGATTGTGTTTTTTTACCTAAGACCGCAATCGGACCCAGCGCAGCAATACGCGTTGTCGACGACGTTCATCGAGCGTGTGCAGCGTTTGCGTATCGTTACGCCGCAGCAGGAAATAGCATTGCATCGCAACGAAGGGGGCTGGCGCCTGACGTATCCCATCGACGCGCCAGCGGATACGAAAAAGATTGAAAAAATACTGGAAATATTGCAGGCCAAGAGCTTTCATCGTTTTCAACGCGAAGATCTCGGGCGTTTCGGCTTAAATCAACCGAATTTGACGTTATCGATCGACGAAGAATATTTCGGTTTTGGCGGATTTGCGCCGACGACGTATCAACAGTATGTCACCACAAAGGATTACGTGTATTCGGTTGCACCGCAGTATTCGCTTGCTATACCTGTGCAAATACAAGATCTGATCGATCGGGAAAATGTGTGTACCGATTGCAATAATCGCGTTGAGTAGGGTCTGATGCCCGAATTGCCGGAAGTGGAAACAACGCGACGGGGTATTGCGCCGCATTTGTCGGGACAATTCATTGCCGCTGCGGTTATACGCAATGCGCAATTGCGCTGGCCGATACCGGAAGATTTGCCGGAGCTATTGACAGGATTGATGATTCAATCGGTGTTGCGGCGCGCGAAATATATTTTGCTGGATTGCGGCGTCGGTACGTTACTGCTGCATTTAGGCATGTCGGGGAGTTTGCGTGTGCTGCCGGGCGATTCGATACAATGTATGGAATTGCCGGGGAAGCATGATCACTTTGATCTGATTTTAAAAAATCGCACGATTTTGAGATTGCGCGATCCGCGTCGTTTCGGTGCCGTGCTATGGCATTCAGAAGCGGTTGAGCAGCATTCTTTGCTAAGACACCTCGGGCCGGAACCATTAACAGAGAATTTCAATGCACAATATTTGTTTGATAGGCTGAGAACAAGCCGTAGCAGCATTAAACAAAATATTATGAATGGCCAAGTAGTCGTTGGTGTCGGGAATATTTATGCCAGCGAAGCGTTGTTTTTGGCTGGCATAAATCCCAAGGCGGTCGCGGGCGGTATCGGTATGGCACGCTATGAAAAATTAATCGCTGCGATTAAAACAACGTTGCAATTGGCAATCGAGGCGGGAGGAAGCAGTTTGCGCGATTTTGTAAAAAGCGATGGCAAGCCGGGGTATTTTCAGCAGTGCTATTGGGTTTATGGGCGTGCAGGGCAGTCTTGTAAAAAATGTGACCGGATGATTCAGCAGATTAAGCAAGGTCAGCGTTCGAGTTTCTATTGCCCAAACTGTCAGCGTGCATAAATATAAAGGAGGTGCTGATTCATTCGGTGAACGAGATGAAGCACGAGGCGCACGGAACATAGAAGACGATACATATCAACGAGATAGTAGAGGGAGCGAGTGCCGCGCAACGAAGTGATTCGCTCGTATAGCCAATAAATCAGTGTTTCCAAAATTTGTGGATAATAATATAAGCGGTGTAATGAGATGGATAGTATGAATATTGCCTTTATAGGCGGCGGGAATATGGCATCTGCACTGATAAGCGGGTTGCTGCAACAAGGGTATTCCACCGAACAATTACGAGTGGTTGAGATAAATCCTGAAAGCCGTGAAAAACTCAAGAAAACATTAGGTGTTTCTGCGGTCGAAGGGCTTGCGGATGGCATTACAGCATGCGATGTCATTGTATTGGCGGTAAAACCGCAACAGTTATACGAATTAACGCAAGCGCTTGCGCCATTATTGAGCAATCAGCTTGTCATATCGATTGCAGCGGGAATTCGTGCAAGCGATATCGTGCGCTGGTTGGGCGGTTATCGGCGCGTGGTGCGGGCGATGCCGAATACGCCATCGCTGGTGCGCTGCGGTGTCACCGGACTCTATACCGCAAAGGATGTTGACGATACGGATAAAAATAAAGCGGAGTTGATTTTATCTGCAGTTGGAACGACGCTTTGGGTGGCGGAAGAGGAAGGTTTGCATGCGGTAACGGCGATTTCCGGTAGCGGACCAGCGTATGTGTTTTATTTTATTGAGGCGATGCAACAAGCAGCGATAGAATTGGGGCTAACGCCAAACCAAGCGCGGCAGCTTAGCCTGGAAACTTTCTTGGGGGCCAGTAAGCTGGCAAGCTTAAGCGAAGAAGATGTGGCGGTTCTTCGCGCTCGAGTTACTTCCAAAGGTGGTACAACCGAACAAGCGATATTGAGTATGGAAAAAAATGATATTAAGTGTAAGATCATGGCTGCCGTTCATGCCGCCAGAGACCGTTCGCATGAGATGAGCGATGAATTGGGTGGAAAATGAGGTTAAGTAGCTTCGATCAGTAAGTGATTTTTCGATGATCAATTCTTGTTTTTGGAAAAAATTTTATGTCCAACCAGATACTTGTCTTTCTCCTTGATACCATTCTCGGATTGCTTTCCTTGGCGTTATTGTTACGTTTTTATTTTCAATTATTGCGCGTTCCTTATTACAACTCAGTTTCCCAGTTTTTGATCGCAGCTACTGATTTTATCGTGCGGCCAGCGCGTCGCATCATTCCGGGGTGGTCCGGGATGGATATGGCTACGCTGGTACTTGCCTGGATATTCGAATGTATCATTTTAGTCAGCGTATTTATAATACAGGGCTATGATTTTGAGGTGAATATTGCCGCTTCGCTAGGCGTTATCGGATTGTTGGGACTCGTCGAAATCGTTAAAACGACGCTCTATATCGTATTGATCATGATTATCATGCAAGCCGTATTGTCATGGGTTAATCCACACAGTCCAATGGCGCCGTTATTGGATAGTTTTACACGCCCGTTTTTAGCGGTATTTCGAAAGCGTATTTCACCGATCGCGAATGTCGATTTATCGCCATTATTTGTACTGATACTGATTCAAGTGCTTTTGATGGTGGTCGCAGGTGTTCATAAAGAAATTCATGCGATGCTGTTCTAAGCAATTTCGTGACGGTGACTTGGTTTCGGTACGATGCGGAAAATAATCTTATTGTAACGCTGCACATTCAGCCGGGAACTAAAAATACCGAAGCAATCGGATTGCACGGCGATGCTTTAAAAATAAAGCTTGCGGCGCCGCCAACGGATGGTAAAGCAAATGCCGCATTATTAAAATTTCTTGCGTTGCGATTTGAAGTGCCGATTACTTGCGTAATACTGAAACAGGGTGGCAAGTCTCGCCGTAAAGTGGTATTAATCCGGCAATCCGAGATGAAGCCGGAAATTTTATTTAAAGTGTGATGAAACTAATTGCTGCAAATAATCTCGAATGAAGTCATTATGGATTTAATTTTATGGCGGCATGCGGAAGCGGAAGATGGTTTTCCCGATGTCGCACGAAAACTAACCTCAAAAGGCATTACTCAGGCAGAACGCATGTCGATTTGGCTGAGAGAAAGGATGCCCGCCAATACAAAAATAATCGTCAGTCCAACTACACGCACACAGCAAACGGCCAAGTCTTTACGGACTGATTTTGTTACTGAGAGTAAAATCGGTACGGGAGCCAGCGTGGATGCGATACTTGCCGCAGCAAATTGGCCGGATGCACCGACAGCGGTTTTGATCGTCGGGCATCAACCCACTATCGGAGAAGTGGCGAGTTATCTGTTACCGGCGATTCCTGCCGGCTTGCGCGTCAAAAAAGGTTCGGTATGGTGGATTCGTAGCCACTTGAAAGATCATGCGATCGAATCGGAATTGCATGCGGTGATGTATCCGGATGATTTATAGGAATATACCGGGAATGACCGGTAATTAAGATGGCTCGGGTGATTTTATTCAACAAACCTCATGGTGTCGTTTGTCAATTCACATCGGAACATGGTCATCAATCTTTGAAAGAATTTATTCCGATTCCCGGGTTTTATCCGGCTGGAAGATTGGATGTCGATAGCGAAGGGCTGGTATTGTTGACCGACGATGGAGTTTTACAAAATAAAATCAGTGCTCCGAAATTTAAATTGCCCAAGACTTATTGGGTGCAAGTAGAGGGGTTGCTTGATGATCATGCGGCAAATAAACTTCGCCAAGGTGTGCAACTCAGCGATTTTAAAGCGCAACCGGCACAAGTTTTTCCGATGAACGAACCGAACGATCTTTGGGAAAGGATGCCAGCTATTCGTTACCGTAAGAATATCCCCACTTCATGGATATCGATGATTCTGAAGGAAGGAAAGAATCGACAAGTAAGACGGATGACTGCTGCCGTGGGTTTTCCTACTTTGCGCCTGATTCGTTACGCGATTGGCGAATATACGCTGCAAGGAATCGCACCTGGAGAGTGGTTGATGATTGATTGTTAAAATTCAACAAATCTCTAATGGGAAAAATTAATATTTCTTTTATAGTGTGTGTAGTATAGAATTTTGTTGGAAAAATAAAATGATAAAGCTTAGGGTAGGGTACAGAATATTTTGTTTGAACGTTCTCTAAAAAAGAGCGTTTTGTTTGCGGCGCGACACAATATCGCGCTCATTAAAAAGGGTGTAATTATATGATTTATGATTTTCTGAATTTAATTTCCGGGGTTGTCGATATGCCCTGGTGGGGGTATGTGGTTGTTACTCTGATTTTTACACATATCACAATTGCCTCGATTACGATTTATCTTCATCGCCATTCGGCGCATAGAGCATTGGAGTTGCATCCGATTCCTAGCCATTTTTTCCGTTGCTGGTTATGGTTAACAACCGGAATGGTGACGAAAGAATGGACGGCAATTCATCGCAAACATCACGCAAAATGTGAAACAGTAAACGATCCGCATAGCCCGGTCATTTACGGGATCAAGAAGGTTTTGGCCGAAGGCTCGGAACTTTATCGCGCGGAAGCAAAAAATCAAGAGACACTAAAGCGCTATGGATATGGTACGCCTGACGATTGGATGGAACGTAATGTTTACACCAAACATAGCGTAAAAGGCGTTGCGTTGATGATGATCATCAATGTTATTTTATTTGGACCGATCGGTATTACGATATGGGCGGTGCAAATGATGTGGGCACCTATATTTGCTGCGGGTATTATCAATGGCGTCGGTCATTATTGGGGATATCGCAATTTTCAGGCGGAGGATGCCAGTACCAATATAGTCCCTTGGGGTATTTTAATTGGTGGTGAGGAGTTACATAATAATCACCATGCTTACGCAACCTCGGCACGTTTATCGAACAAATGGTATGAGTTCGATATCGGTTGGCTTTATATTCGCATTCTCGAGATGATGGGGTTGGCGAAGGTCAAGAAAATTGCACCTAAGTTGCGAATCGATAAGGAAAAAACGCAATGCGATTCCGATACGTTGCAGGCAGTTATCGCTCATCGCTATGAGGTACTGGCTAAGTATTCAAAATCGCTAAAAGAAATTTTTGCGAAAGAGATGGTGCATTTAAAAGAGACAGCCGCGCAGTGTGAGATCGATAATTCCACATTAAAGCGTTGGGTGTTGGCCGATTCGAAGACATTGCAAGAGCATGAGCGTGAGAAATTAAGTCAAGTGCTTAGCAATGCTAAAACACTGGATAAGGTTTATACCATGCGAGAAGAATTAGTCGAAATTTGGCAGCGTTCTACTGCATCGACTGAGGAATTGGTTAAGAAGCTGGAAGATTGGTGTCGGCGTGCGGAAGAAAGCGGTATCGAAGCATTGCGAGTTTTTTCGCAACGTTTGCGGTGTTACGCATAATCTGTGTTAATTTACAAAGAAGAAACCCGCTTCGGCGGGTTTTTTATTGGCTGATTGATTTGTTGCAAAACTCTCCCGGAAAATCGTTGCATAATGCAGCAGTTCCTTTGAATCCATCGGAAATACGGTAATACATCCGGCGAACGGGTATGTCATATCTCATGATCGTTCGAGACTCTATTTCACCGGGATGCTCCAGCATTTTTTCTGTGGCGATCTGTATTTTCATCTGACCAGGCGGTAATGGGTTTGGGCTTTTCTCAGCATGATCGATTTGAATTGTTTCAATGTGCAGTCGTTTCATGCCGACTTGAATGACAGGACGTTCGATAGCGCTTTGGTCGGGAAGCCAGAATTCGTACATTGAGCCGCTACCGCCAAACAGATTGCGTGAACGGATATCCAATTTTGCGCTGTCATGGGAATAAAAGGCCAGAGCGCTGGCGACAGACCATTTACTCATGCCAACAACGAGCGGTTCCTTGTCGAATTCATTTCGAACATGTTCTGTAATTTGTTCGATTTCAGCCGAAGTTTCCTGCCAGAAATAGTGCTCGGCCAATTGCTGATGATAGGGAATGCCCGGGATTCCCAATACCACGTAATGCAAAACAAAAGCATAAGTAAAAACACAAATAACGATAGTGTACTGCCAACCGACCCTGATTTTCGCAATCAAACCATGGAGATGATCGGTGTTGTTAATCATCCAGGCTATCGTGGGGAGAATGGCTAACCAAATAGGAGCGGTCCAATGGAAACGCGGCTGATCGAAGGTGCTGAGCAGGAGGCAAATAAAAAATGGAACACCGGTAAAAACTTGTATAAATAAATGACGTCTATGCTCAATGTGCGATGCGATGTCTTTTTTAATGGCAAATAACGCAATAATTGCGGCAATGAAACCGATCGGGGTGAGTAAAACAACAATATGGGCAATGAGATAATGCACGGCAAAATCGTAACTGCCGTCGTCGATAACGCGATTTGATTGAAATGAGAAAGATGCCCATTCGTGGTTGAGGTTCCACAGAATTACCGGAGAAAAAAACAGCGTTGCGATGAAAGCGGCAAAGTAGGGGTGCGGTCTCATCAGCCAACGGCGCGCCGTCGGATCGATGATAACAAACACCAATGCGGCAATACCTAATAAACCCAGCGTATATTTGGAGAGCAGGCCGCAACCGAAAGCGATTCCCATGCCCAACCAGGCTGTGCGTTGGTTTGCGATTAACGCACGCTCCATATAGTAAAGTGTCGCGGCCCAGGCGGCCATCAAAGGTGCGTCTGGAAGCATGGCCAAGCCGGTGGCAAACCCGATCGGCAAAATAACCAGCAATAAAACCGCGCGCATCGCGGTTGATTTATCGTAGAGGTTGTTTGTCAATGCATAAAGGTAACCTATCGTGATCATGCCGCAGAATAATGCCCCGATGCGCACACCGAATTCGTTATGACCCAGTATGGATGTGCCTAGCCAAATCAACCAAGCCACCATCGGCGGATGATCGTAGAAACTCAAATCCATGTGCTGCGCATATTGCCAGTAGTATGCTTCGTCGGGGATGAGTTGGGCTAAACCGGAATAGATTAAACGCAGCAGCAAGGTATAAGCGACAATGCCAATAGCTGCGGCGCGCCAGCGAATATCGGGGGCTATTCGATCGTTCTGATTAGGGAAAACATAAAATGCCGAACCCAGGTAATTAACCACCGCCGTAGCCAGGATTGCGGGGAAAATTGCCAATAGGGGCGGAAAATCCCACACATAAACCAATAAAGCCAGAATGCCGCCGCGCAGTAAGAGCGCGAATAAACCGACGGCCAGAAAACGAGCAAATTGCTGCCAGTGTAAGAGGCCTGCATGATGTTCACGAAACGACCATTTTGAATTGAGTGCGTAATTGACCGATACAGCAACCAGAAAGCTGACGAAATGCGCTGAAGCGAGGTTTGCGCCGTTATTGAGCATCCACTGAAAAATAGCGGCGTCGATTAACACACCTAAAAGCCCAACGGTTGCAAAACGGCTTGCTGTACCCAGTGTAATCGTTCCGCCCGCCAATGTAATCAAGCGTTGTATGTATGCTTGCTGATGCGCTAGCGATAGCTTGGAAGAGCCGCGAATGCGATCATGAAAACAAATCGGGATTTCGATAACGCGGATTTTTCCGTGATTGGCCATGAGCAATTCAAGGAGGATTTTATAACCGTACGCTTGATCGGGGATGTTAGCGGCCAATTTGCGGCGGAATGCAAAAAAACCGGATGTGGCATCGGCTACATCGCAAATGGGACGAGCGGCCCAATTACCGGCACGCGAAAGCAATTGCCGGTGCAGCGGCCAATTTTTTGTACTGCCGCCCGCAATATAGCGACTACCAACGGCAATGTCGTGTGTGCCATTGATAATAGGTGTAACGAGCGCCGATAAGCGTTCGGGCGGGTGGCTGAGATCGGCATCCATAACAACGATAATATCGCTTTTTGCCGCTGCAGCGCCGGTGAGGATTGAGCCGATCAGATCCGGTTTTGCCCGGCGTTCTATCAAATGGACATTATGTTGATCCCAAAGGCGAACCTTGTCGGGTGTTCCGTCAGTGGAGCCATCGTCGACGATGATGACTTCAAAAGTATCGGGTGGTAAATCTTGCGCGAAGATTTGCGTCAGGAGTAAATCAACATTCTCGGATTCGTTGAGAGTGGGGACTACAATGGAAAATTGGATCATGTAGTTCCACGAGTTTAAGTGAGATGCATAGTTGAATCTTGCATGATGTTATTTTTGTTTTTTTTGATATTGATAGACAGCTTTATTATGCTCATCCAGGTTGGCGGAAAATTGGGATTCTCCATTTCCTTTTGCAACAAAGTAAAGCGCATCGGTTTCCGCTGGATTTAACGCAGCGCGAATAGAAGCCAGTCCCGGCATTGCGATGGGGCCGGGCGGTAGGCCGTTGCGGGTATAGGTATTATATTCATGATCGGTTTGCAGATCTTGTTTGCGCAAATTTCCGTCGAACTGATCGCGCATTCCGTATATCACCGTCGGGTCGGTTTGCAATCGCATCCCTTTGCGCAGTCGATTGATAAATACACCGGCAATTTCGGGGCGATCTTTTTTCAGACCGGTTTCTTTTTCGATGATTGAAGCTAAAATCAGCGCTTCGTAAGGAGTGCTCAACGGTAAGGAGGCGGATCGCGTTTCCCAGTGAGTTTGCAAATGATTCTGCATTGCTTGGTAGGCGCGCTGTAAGATGCCGATATCGCTGCTGTCTCTGATAAAATAATAAGTGTCCGGGAAAAACAATCCTTCGGCGATTGTTTCGGATGCGCCGATCAATCGAAGGATTTCTTGTTCCGATAGGTTACCGGTGCGATTTTCAATCGCAGGATGTTCATTCAGTGCTTTTCTCAATTGCGCAAACGTCCAGCCTTCAATGAATTTAACTTCCAGTTGCTTGGGATCGCCTTGCGTGAGGTAATCCAGCAATGCGACTTGCGTAATATTTTCAGTGAGCCTGTAATCGCCTGCTTTTATCGCGGATTCAAGATTCCGGTAGCGTGCAAGAATTATCAGTGACCATTTGGTGGGGAAAAGCCCTGCATCCGATAACTGCTGTGCTGCTTGCGTCAGATTGCTACCGGGCGGGATAGAAAACTCGTAAGGTTTTGCAGGAAGCGTAACACTGGAATGAACATGAAGATAAAGCCAGGAAGCAGCCAGAACTACTAACGATACGCCGATCATGAACAGCCGTGCGAGCGTTTGCATACTTCGGGCAACTCAATTTAAATGCGACGGAAAACGAGGGTTCCGTTTGTTCCGCCAAAACCGAAAGAATTCGAGAGCGCAACGTTGATATTCATTTTCCTTGCGGTATTCGGGATATAATCCAGATCGCATTGCGGGTCTTGATTTTCGAGATTAATCGTCGGCGGCGCAATTTGATGATGGATAGCCAGTGCCGAGAAAACAGCCTCGATACCGCCGGCTGCACCGAGCAAATGTCCTGTCATGGATTTCGTCGAACTAACGGCCAGTTTCTTGGCATAATCGCCAAAACATCGTTTAACTGCGATTGTTTCCGCAATATCGCCAAGCGGTGTGGAAGTGCCGTGTGCATTGATATAATCGACTTCGGTGGTATTGATGCCGGCGTTCTTTAGGGCGTTAGTCATGCAGCGGGCCGCACCTTCGCCATCGTCGCACGGTGCTGTCATGTGAAAGGCATCCGCACTCATGCCAAAACCGGATAATTCGGCATAGATCTTTGCACCACGGCGTTTTGCATGTTCCAATTCTTCCAATACCATAATGCCGGCGCCTTCACCCAGAACAAAACCGTCACGATCTATATCCCAAGGACGACTAGCAGTCGCTGGATCGTCGTTGTGTGAGGATAATGCTTTTGCAGCAGCAAATCCGCCGATTGCGAGCGGTGTGACACAAGATTCGGCGCCACCGCATACCATGACATCGGCATCACCGTATTCGATCATGCGCGCTGAATTGCCAATGCTATGCGTTGCCGTGGTGCAGGCGGTCACAATTGCAATATTGGGGCCTTTGTAACCGAACATGATCGATAGATTGCCCGCGATCATATTGATGATGGTGCTGGGAATAAAGAAAGGGGATATCTTGCGCGGGCCGCCGGCATGATATGCAGAATCGGTATTTTCAATCATCGGTAAACCACCAATACCCGAGCCGATGTTGACACCGATACGCTCGGCATCAAGATTCGTTATATCGTCAATGCCTGCATCTTTGACAGCTTGAATTGAAGCGGCCATGCCATAATGGATAAAAACGTCCATGCGACGCGCTTCTTTTACGGATAAGTATTGATTGATATCGAAATCTTTTACTTCTCCGGCGATCTGCGAAGTGAAATTCGATGCGTCAAACCGCGTTATCCGAGTGATGCCGGATTTTCCTGCAACAATATATTCCCATGCGCTTGGTACTGTACTTCCAACTGGCGATACGATACCAAGTCCAGTCACTACCACCTTACGTTTGGACAAAATAACCCCATTTATTATGTGCTTAAAGACGAAATGCTAGTTGGTGTGCGCAGTAACGTAATCAATGGCTTCTTGTACTGTACTGATCTTTTCAGCTTGCTCGTCGGGAATTTGACAGTCGAATTCTTCTTCCAGTGCCATTACCAATTCAACTGTGTCGAGTGAATCTGCGCCCAAGTCGTTGACAAAAGAAGATTCATTTTTAACATCTGCTTCATTAACGCCAAGTTGCTCAGCTACGATCTTTTTGATACGTTGTTCAATATTTTCCATTGAGGCATTTCCTTTTATGGGTAAGAAAAACTTAATTATTCTAACAAATTTTCAGTACGGGCAACACTAGAGCATCGAATGGCAACCATACAAGGATTTCTAATCCATGTACATTCCGCCATTAACGTGCAGTATTGCACCGGTAATATATCCGGCTGCCGAGGAAGCCAGAAAAGCAACTGCTGCTGCAACTTCTTCCGGGCGACCCAGCCTGCCGAGCGGCACATGCTGGATCAGATTTTGTTGTAATTCATTTGATAAGACGCGCGTCATATCGGTGTCAATAAAACCTGGAGCGACACAATTTACGGTGATGTTACGACTGCCAACCTCGCGTGCCAGCGATTTGCTGAAACCGAACATCCCGGCTTTTGCAGCGGAATAGTTTGTTTGTCCAGCATTACCCATGGCACCGACGACGGACGAGATGTTAATGATTCGCCCGTAGCGTGCTTTCATCATAGCGCGAAGAACGGCGCGACTCAAACGGAATACCGACTTTAAATCGGTTTCCATGATTTCATCCCATTCTTCATCCTTCATACGAATTAATAAATTGTCGCGTGTGATGCCTGCGTTATTGATTAAAATTTCAATTTCACCAAATTGTTCGCGTATTAATTGTATTGTTTGGTCGATTTGCTGGGCATCATTGACGTTCAATGTAACCCCGTTACCTTTGATGCCCGCTTTTTTTAAGTATTGTGTAATGGCTGCGGAGCCGGTGTCCGATGTTGCCGTGCCTATGACAGTGGCGCCAAGTTGGCCTAGTTTTAGGGCAATCGCTTGGCCAATTCCGCGACTGGCACCAGTGACGAGCGCTATTTTATTTTCCATGTTTATATCTCCAAAGCTGCCAGTCATGACAGTTCGCGATGAATATAGTCCTTTGTGAACTATATTGCTTTCAAATTGTTAACAGCCTGCTGAATGGTTTCGGTATCGGTCAGCGATAAATGCTGCAGGCTTTGCTCGATACGTTTATTCAGTCCGATTAACACCTTGCCGGGGCCGCATTCGACAAGATGCGAGATGCCGGTTGCCGCAAGTGCATTAACGGTATCTACCCATTGCACCGGATTGATAAGCTGCCGAACCAGAATTTCTTTGATCGATGCAATATCGGTATGTGTTTTTACATCGGCATTATGCAAAATCGGAATCTTTGGCGCTTGTAGCTTCACCTGTTCCAGTCGTAATTGCATATCATTGGCGGCGCTCTTCATTAAAGAGCAATGCGATGGAATGCTCATCGGCAACATGATGGCGCGCTTAGCACTCTTGGCTTTGCATTTTTCTATGCCTTCGAGAACGGCATCTTTGTGTCCGGCGATGACGATTTGCCCAGGTGAATTGAAGTTGGCGGGTTCAAGCGATTTTCCATCGTTTTGTTGTGTTATTTCCCGGCAAATAGTTTTAATGACTTCATCTTCTAATCCAAGAATCGCCGCCATGCCGCCGACTCCTTCCGGAACTGCTTGTTGCATGGCTTGTGCACGGAAGTGAACAAGCTTAAGTGCATCTGCAAAATCCAATGCTTCTGCTGCAACAAGCGCAGTGTATTCACCCAAACTATGTCCAGCCAGAATCGACGGTTTTGTCCCGCCTAAATTTATCCATGCGCGATAAACTGCAATGCCTGCAGTTAGCATAAGCGGTTGTGTATTTACGGTTAAGTTAAGATTCTCGGCTGGACCGTTATTCGCCATCGACCAGAAATCTTGCTTAAGCGTATCAGAAGCTTCAATAAAGGTTTGTTGAACGATAGGAAGGTTGTTATATCCATTCATCATGCCAACGGATTGCGATCCTTGTCCTGGGAAAACGAATGCAAATTTCATAAATCACCAGCGCAGTAGCACTGCTCCCCATGTAAATCCGCCACCCACGCCTTCTAGTAATACCAATTGGTCTTTTTTGATGCGTCCATCACGTACCGCGATATCGAGAGCGAGCGGAATGGAGGCGGCAGAGGTGTTGCCATGTTTGTCCACGGCAACAACGACTTTATCCATCGGCAACCCAAGTTTCTTGGCGGTTGATTGAATGATGCGGATATTGGCTTGATGAGGAATCAGCCAATCAATATCGGTGGTTTGTAAATTGTTTTTGGCAATAGCTTCTTGTACAACTTCTTCCAGTACTTTGACGGCAAATTTAAAAACGGTGTTGCCTTCCATATTAACAAAAGGATTGCCTTGAATTTTACCGCCGCTGATACTGCCTGGTGCCGATAGGATATCGCTATAGCTGCCGCTGGCGTGGAGGTGTGTCGATAAAATACCTGGTTCATCGCTTTGCGATAGAACTACGGCACCTGCACCATCGCCGAATAATACGCAAGTGCTGCGATCGTTCCAGTCAATAATTTTTGAGTAGATTTCGCTACCGACTACCAGAGCATTGCGGCATTTTCCAGAACTGACAAACATATCTGCGGTTGCCAATGCATATACGAAGCCGCTGCAAACAGCTTGCACATCGAATGCCGGGCAATTTTCGATGCCGAGCTTGTTCTGCAAGATACAGGCGGTACTTGGAAAAATCATATCGGGTGTGGTGGTAGCGACAATGATCAAATCAATATCTTTAGCAGTGACTCCGGCCGCTTGCATGGCGTTCTGGCATGCATACATGGCTAGATCGCTAGCTGATTGATCCTCGTGCGCGATATGTCGTTGCGTGATACCTGTTCGCGTTCGTATCCATTCGTCGCTGGTATCAACCATGCGCTCCAGATCAAGGTTGGTCAGAATTTTTTCAGGTAAATAACTGCCTGTCCCAGTAATCCTTGAATACATTATTTTGTATCTGCTGTAGAAGAAGTTTGAGAATGTCGTGAAAATTCGGCAACCCGTTCACTGATGCGTCGCAACATGCCGCCGCGTACTTCATCGGCGGCGCGTTTGATAGCAAAGCCAAAAGCATATTTGTCTGCAGAACCATGACTTTTAATGACAATGCCACGCAATCCCAGAAAACTAGCGCCATTATAGCAGCGATGATCTACCCGACGCTTGAAGGATTTAATCACAGGCATTGCAATAATGCCGGCAAATTTTGTTAGCAAATTACGATTGAATTCTTCACGCAAATAAGTACCAAGCATTTGTGCTAAGCCTTCTGACGTTTTTAGTGTGATGTTGCCGACAAAACCATCGCAAACTACTACATCGGTTGTCCCTTTGTAAATATCGTTGCCTTCAACGTTGCCATAGAAGTTTAACCCGCTATTGCGCAATAATTCGGCAGCTTGTTTGACGATTTCATTTCCCTTAATTTCTTCTTCGCCTATATTGAGCAGTCCGACGCTTGGCGATATTTTGTTTTCGACCGACGATACCAAAGATGCGCCCATGATGCCAAATTGAAATAAATGCTCAGCCGTGCAATCGACATTCGCGCCCAAATCCAAAACGTAAGTATGGCCAGAAATGGTTGGAAGTATCACTGCAAGTGCAGGACGATCGACGCCTGGAATGGTTTTTAAAACAAATCGGGATGTGGCAAGTAGGGCGCCGGTGTTGCCTGCACTGATACATGCTTGCGCTTCCCCAGATTTTACAAGATTGATCGATACGCGCATCGAAGAATCTTTTTTGCTGCGCAATGCGACTGCGGGCGATTCATCCATGCCGACCACTTCACTAGCCGGGTGTATGCGTATTCGTGTACTGGGTTTTGTATTCGCGGCCTTTAATTCTGCTTCGATAGCATCCGGAATGCCTACCAATACGATGTTGGATTCTGAATCATGATGTAGATAGTCAAGCGCAGCAGGTACCGTAACATGGGGGCCATGATCGCCGCCCATGCAGTCAATTGCTACAGTAATATCCAATTTGGTAATGCTCTTGGTGCGGGGAAGCTATATAGCGATCTGATAGAATAGCCGGTGTTTAGTCGTTTTTGGTCTTTACAACTTTTTTGCCGCGATAATAGCCGTTAGGGCTGATATGGTGACGCAAATGCACTTCGCCTGTGCTTGGTTCGATAGCCAGAGGAGGATTGGTTAGAAAATCGTGAGACCGATGCATGCCGCGCTTTGATGGGGATTTCTTGTTTTGTTGAACTGCCATATTAAATCACTCCTTAGGTTCGATTTGTTTTTTCAACGATGCTAATGCTGCAAATGGATGTTTGTTTTTTGCTTGGTCAATCAGATGATTTTTATTTGGAGCAGGACTATGCATGCTGCACTCATTATCAGGGTGGCGTACCGATATTGATAAATCAAGCATAACTTCATCTTCAATTAAACTGACTATATCCAACTCCGGTGCCGCTAAAATAGCATCTGATATGTCATCATCGTCATGCTGACTAAGTTCCGTTTCATTTTTTGCCAAAAGCAAAAACGTTTGTATGTCAACATGATATGATAATTTATCAAGGCATCTCTGGCAATTTAACTGCATATTCCCTTGAATTTCCAGATAAAGTCCTGGTCTTTCGTTTTCATCGTATTGACCGGCCACATAAAAACTGAGCTCGCCACCGTGGTCAAAAAGTAGGCTATGTAACCGCTTAAATTCACTAATCGGAATTTTACCATGACGCTCGCCCGCATTCCGAACAAAATCAAGAGAATCTATCACAATTCGTACAGACATAAGGCGCGCATGGTATATTTTTTAGCTTTCAGTGTCAAAAATTCAGAAGGAAATTTGTAAAGAACAAATAAACTGTCCTGTGTTGTATCAGCTGATCTGTCTGGTTTTATATGGAATCCGAGGAAGATTTCAGATGAAACGGACAGAGTGGCTACAGGAGACCCGGAAGATGAG
>JALRCN010000109.1 GCA_023257295.1 Nitrosomonas sp.
TGGCGTCGGGGTTTGTATACGACACAACGACCACGCCGTCTGACTCGCCTGGCAAGTTCACGTCTACCCAACGGCCAGTGTGGTACAGCCTGCACAAGTTTGAGCGCCTTGAAGAGTTGTTAAACGAGAACCAGCATGCAAATTAATTTGGCAAAATTGGGCTTATTTTGAATAACCTTTCATTTACCGAGGAATTGAGATGAAATATAAGAGCCTTCAAGAATTCAGCGCCTATGTCGCCGAGCGCAATCCTAATCAACCAGAATACATGCAGGCAGTAACCGAAGTCGTTGAAAGCTTGTGGCCTTTTATTACTGAACACCCTCGTTATGCCGAGCATGGATTGCTGGATCGATTGATCGAGCCGGAGCGTGTGATTATATTTCGCGTTTCCTGGGTGGACGATCACGGTGAAGTCAAAGTCAATCGCGGCTACCGGATTCAGCACAGCTCTTCTATCGGTCCTTATAAAGGCGGCATTCGCTTTCATCCTTCGGTCAACTTATCGATTCTTAAATTCCTCGCTTTTGAACAAACCTTCAAAAATGCATTGACTACGTTGCCGATGGGCGGCGGCAAAGGCGGCTCCGATTTCGATCCGAAAGGTAAAAGCCCCGGCGAAGTGATGCGTTTCTGCCAGGCTTTTATTAGTGAATTATTCCGCCATATTGGTTCCGATACCGACATTCCGGCGGGCGATATCGGTGTTGGCGGACGCGAAGTCGGTTTTATGGCGGGTATGATGAAAAAATTATCCAATCGTGCGGATTGCGTATTCACCGGCAAGGGATTGAGTTTCGGCGGATCGTTGATCCGGCCGGAAGCCACCGGTTACGGCACGGTATATTTTGCCGAAGAGATATTGAAACATGCCGGAAGATCGCTATCGGGAATGCGCGTTTCGGTCTCCGGTTCAGGCAATGTAGCGCAATTCGCGGTGGAAAAAGCCATGGCGCAAGGCGCAAAAGTAGTCACCGTATCCGATTCCAGCGGCATCATCGTCGATGAAGCGGGCTTTACACCCGAAAAACTGGCAATACTGGCCGAAGTCAAGAATCATCTATATGCACGCCTCGACGAATATGCGCGGCGCGTCAACGTACCTTATTTGCCCGGCGTAAACCCTTGGCATATCCCGGTACAAGTCGCACTGCCTTGCGCAACGCAAAACGAATTGAACGGCGACGATGCGCGAACTCTGGTCAAGAATGGCGTTATTTGCGTCGCGGAAGGTGCAAACATGCCGTCGACCGCCGAAGCGGTGGAATGCTTCATCCATAACAAAGTGCTCTACGCACCCGGCAAAGCAAGCAATGCCGGCGGCGTTGCGACCTCTGGTTTGGAAATGAGCCAGAATGCGATGCGCATGTCGTGGACTCGCGAAGAAGTCGATGCTCGGCTAAAAGAAATCATGCAAGCCATACACAAGTCTTGCTTGAAATATGGCACCAATCCCGATGGCAGCGTAAATTACGTCAACGGCGCCAATATCGCGGGGTTTGTCAAAGTAGCCGATGCCATGCTGGGTCAAGGCGTTATCTAATATTTGTCGCATTAAAAACCGTTTGGGTCTTCATGAAAGAACGATGAAAACTCAAACGGCTGTATACTTCCAAGCCGCGCCCTTCTCACGTTACCCCGCTCTATTCGATGGTTATGAAAAATTGGTTGCTCGGATTAATTCTTATCGCCGCCGCAGGAACATTATCGGCGAATCAGGACAGTGACTTTCTTGCCGCTCGGGAAGCATTCCAATCCGGAAACGCCAAGCGATTGAACGAACACGCCACACGGCTGCAGCGTCATGTATTGCAGCCTCATGTCGAATTTTATCAACTGCGCATGATGCTGCACACCACCAGCACTGGCAACATCCAATCGTTTCTCGCGCGATACGACGGCGATTTGGTGGCCGACCGTTTACGCACGGATTGGCTTAAGGCATTAGGCAAAACACGGCAATGGCAGCTTTTTGAAGCCGAATACCCGGCAGCGGTAAACATCGATACCGAGCTCCTTTGTTATTTTTATCAATACCGCCTAAGCGTCAACGACACAACAATATTAGCCGATGCAAAACCGCTTTGGTTCACATCGAGCAACCAACCCGACAGTTGCACGCCGATTTTTCAAGCACTGATCGCATCCAAGCAAATCTCGATAAAAGACATCTGGTCGCGAATCCGGCTCGCCCTGGAAGAAGATCAAACCAGCGTAGCGTTAAACGTCAATCGCTATTTACCGCCCGGAAATGCGCTTAACGGCAACGATCTCAATACGGCCGCAAAAAACCCGCAGCGCTATCTGGAAACGCAAAAAGACAAGATCGACTCGCGCAGCGACCGGGAAATCGTACTATTTGCGCTACAGCGGCTACTGCGCAACGACACCGATCAGGCCTATGCGCATTGGCAAAAAATCAAAAACCGGTTAACAGAATCGGATCGATCCTATTTTCTGGGAAAACTCGGTCATCGCGCCGCCATGCGGCATGACACTCGCGCACTGGGTTGGTTCAAGGAAGCGCGCGCCACGAAATCGACCTACCCGCCTACTGATACCGTGCTTGCCTGGCATGCACGCGCGGCATTGCGCGCTGGCAATTGGAGCGAAGTACTGACCGCCATCGACTCCATGTCGGCAACCGAGCGACGAGTGGATACTTGGCGTTACTGGAAAGCGCGCGCATTAAAAGCCAAAGGTCAGATTCAGGATGCAAATAAACTGTGGATTCCGTTAAACGACGAACATAGTTTCTATGGTCAATTAGCGCGCGAAGAACTTGGTACGCAATTGAGTATTGCTGAAAAAAGT
Organism: Nitrosomonas sp.; assembly: GCA_023257295.1. Classification (GTDB taxonomy): domain Bacteria; phylum Pseudomonadota; class Gammaproteobacteria; order Burkholderiales; family Nitrosomonadaceae; genus Nitrosomonas. The sequence continues at coordinate 2,815 of JALRCN010000109.1, forward strand.
TATCGTGTAACCGCCGATGAAGTCGCCGGCATAGAGAAGAACCTGGGATTGCGGCGTGCACTGGCTTTTTCGCGCATGAATTTGCGCACCGAGGCGTTCCGCGAATGGAGCTGGACCATCCGCAACTTCAGCGACGCCGAACTGCTCGCCGCATCGGAATTGGCGCGGCGGCATGGGCTGTACGATCGTGCGATCAATACCGCAAACCGCACCGTCAAGCAACACGACTTCAGCCTACGCTTTCTATCGCCGCACCGCGATACCCTCAAAAAAGTGCTGCAGCAGCATCAACTGGACGAAGCTTGGGTATTCGGTTTGATCCGCCAGGAAAGCCGTTTTATCGCCGACATCAAATCCCATGCCGGTGCCTCCGGACTGATGCAATTGATGCCCGCCACCGCCGACTGGGTTGCCAAGCAGCTTCGCATCCAGAATTTCCGTCAAAACCTGGTTGTTGACGTCAACACCAATCTGCAATTGGGCACTTATTACCTCAAGCATGTGCTCGGTACGCTGGATAACCAGCCGCTGCTTGCATCCACCGCATATAACGCCGGGCCGGGACGCGCGAGACGCTGGCGCGACGACAAAGTACCTTTGGAAGGCGCAATCTACGCCGAAACGATTCCTTTCAACGAAACGCGCGATTACGTCAAAAAAGTATTGAAAAACTCCATGTATTACGCCCAAGTACTTGAGCATGGACACGATACGCCGACACTGAAAGAGCGCCTCGGCGTGGTGCGGTCGAAATAAAAATGAAAACCTACCTGGTCGGCGGTTCGGTACGCGACGAATTGCTCGGATTGCCCGTCCAAGACCACGATTATGTCGTCGTCGGCGCTTCGCCGGAAGACATGGCAATTTTGGGTTATCGTCCGGTCGGCAAGGATTTCCCGGTGTTTCTGCACCCGGAAACGCATGAACAATATGCATTGGCCAGAACCGAGCGAAAAATCTCGATCGGCTACAAAGGCTTCGAAGTTTTCACCTCGCCGCAAGTCACCCTGCAGGAAGATTTAGTGCGCCGCGATCTGACCATCAACGCAATCGCCAAAGACATTGATGGCAACATCATCGACCCGTTCAACGGTGTCGCTGATTTGGAAGCTGGTATTTTACGCCATGTCAGCCCCGCATTTGCTGAAGACCCGGTGCGCATCCTGCGCGCAGCACGGTTCGCAGCGCGCTTTGGCTTTCATATTGCCGCAGAAACCATGGCGCTGATGCGCGACATGGTGCATAACGGCGAAGTCGATGCCTTGGTACCGGAACGCGTATGGCAAGAACTGTCGCGCGGTTTGATGGAAAAACATCCCTCGCGCATGTTTCATGTGCTGCGCGAATGCGGCGCGTTGACGCGTATCATGCCGGAAGTCGACGTGCTGTTCGGCGTGCCTCAACCCGCCCACGCACACCCCGAAATCGATACCGGCGTACATATCATGCTCGCCATCGACTACGCCGCAACGAAACAGTATTCGCTGCCGGTACGATTTGCCACGCTGATGCATGATCTCGGCAAAGGCACCACGCCACCCGATCAATGGCCGCGTCATATCGGCCACGAAGCGCGCAGCGTCGAACTCGCGCAAAACCTGTGCGAACGCATCCGCGTGCCGAAAGATTGCCGCGATCTGTCGTTGCTGGTCGCTCGCTACCACGGCGACGTGCACCGCGCACAAGAACTGCGGGCAGCAACCATCGCCGATATGCTGCAAGCCGTCGATGCCTACCGCAAACCGGATCGTTTCGACGAATTCCTGCAAGCCTGCGCCTGCGATTACCACGGCCGCCCCGGCTTCGCCGCCAAGCCCTACCCTCAAACCACACACCTGAAACAAACCTTCGCCGCCGCAAAAAGCGTCGACGCCGGCGCAATCGCCGCCGCATTGAGCCAAGAACCGCAGGATGCAAGCGAATTACCCATATTGATCCGCACCCAAGTGCGTACAGCAAGGATTGCCAGTATTTTGCAGACGCTCGAATTCAAGGAGAAGTGAAACAATCATAAGAACCAAATTATTATCCAGCAAAATGCGTTATTTATTATCGATTCCCAGCTTGCACGAACCGATCATCACAGAATTTACACAGACATCGGCGAATGCGGGCGAAATCCGGACAATCTGCAATAAACCCCTCGTCCTGTACTATAATCCCGCAATCACCAACCGATTTAACCTCATGAACACCACAGATATTAAAAGTTATATGCAATCCGTCGGCCAGCAAGCGCGCGCGGCATCCCGTTTGGTTGCCAAAGCGGATACGGTGGCCAAGAATACTGCATTGACCGCGATGGCCGATGCGATACGGCGCGATGAAACGTTGTTGCTGGCGGCGAATGCGAAAGATTTGGACAATGCCCGCGCCAAGGGGCTGGAAGCGTCAATGATCGATCGTTTAACGTTGTCGCCCAAAGGGGTGGCGACAATGGCGGAAGGGTTGTTGCAGATCGCGGGGTTGCCCGATCCGGTGGGCGAGATCAGCGGATTAAATTATCGCCCCTCGGGCATTCAAGTAGGCAAAATGCGCGTACCGCTCGGCGTGGTCGGCATTATTTACGAGGCGCGTCCCAACGTCACCGCCGATGCGGCGGGATTGTGCCTGAAAGCAGGCAATGCGGCGATACTGCGCGGCGGTTCCGAAGCGATACACAGCAACCAGGGGATTGCGGCGTGCGTGAAAGAAGGCTTGCGTGCGGCAGGGTTGCCCGAGACCGCAGTGCAAGTGATCGAAACCACCGACCGTGCAGCGGTCGGCGAATTGGTAACGATGAAAGATTATGTCGACGTGATCGTACCGCGCGGCGGCAAGGGATTGATCGAGCGCATTACCAATGAAGCACGCGTGCCGGTGATCAAGCATCTGGACGGTGTGTGCCATGTGTATATCGACGATCAGGCGGATATCGGCAAAGCGATCAAAATCGCCGATCACGCCAAAACGCAGCGCTACGGTACGTGCAATACCATGGAAACGCTACTGGTGCATCAAGGCATCGCGCCGCAAATCCTGCCCGAATTATGCAAGATTTATTTCGACAAAGGCGTTGAACTGCGCGGCGACGAAACCTCCCGCCGCATTATCCCGCAAATGAACGCAGCGACCGAACAAGACTGGTACGAAGAGTATCTGGCACCGATTCTGAGCATTCGCATCGTCGACGGATTGGATCAAGCCATCGATCACATCGCGCAATACGGTTCGCAACATACCGACGCGATCGTCACGGAAAATTACACCCGGGCGCGGCGTTTTCTGCGCGAAGTCGATTCCAGTTCGGTGATGGTCAATACCACCACACGCTTTGCCGACGGTTTTGAATATGGCCTGGGCGCGGAAATCGGCATTTCCACCGACAAAATCCACGCACGCGGCCCGGTCGGATTGGAAGGTTTAACCAGTCAAAAATACATCGTGCTGGGCGACGGCCAGTTGCGCAAATAATGACGCAAACCATCGACATCAAGGTTCCCGATATCGGCGATTTCAAGGATGTGCCGGTCATTGAGGTATTGGTAACGCCCGGCGATACGGTCGCAAAAGAAACCTCCCTGATCACGCTGGAAACCGACAAAGCCTCGATGGAAATACCGTCGCCGCAAGCCGGAGTGATCCAGCGCATCGCCGTCAAGGTTGGCGACAAGGTTTCCGAAGGATCGGTGATTTTGACGCTGGCTGTTTCCGAAGCGCCCGCCCAGCAAGCTGCCGATACCGCATCGGCATTGGTCGTTCCGGTAACGCAAGGTGATTTGCATGCCGAAGTCGTCGTGCTCGGCGCCGGCCCCGGTGGCTATACCGCCGCATTCCGCGCCTCCGATCTGGGCAAAAAAGTGATATTGATCGAGCGCTACCCGACGCTCGGCGGCGTATGCCTGAATGTCGGTTGCATTCCATCCAAGGCATTGCTGCATACCGCAAAAATCATCACCGAAGCGGAAGAATCCACCGCGCACGGTATCGCTTTCGCCCAGCCACAGATCGATCTCGATCGATTGCGCGGCTGGAAAGAATCGGTTATCGGCAAACTGACCAAAGGATTAAAAGCACTGGCCAAACAACGTAAAGTCGATGTCGTTCACGGCACCGGCAAATTCGTGTCGCCGCATTCGATTCAAGTCGATACAACCGACGGCGTAAAAACGATTTCGTTTGAACACTGCATCGTCGCCGCCGGTTCCAGCGTCACCCGCATTCCCGGTTTTCCCTACGACGACCCGCGCCTGATCGATTCGACCGGCGCACTGGCGTTGCAAGACATACCGAGCCGCATGCTGATCATCGGCGGCGGTATCATCGGCTTGGAAATGGCGACCGTGTATGCCGCGCTGGGCAGCAAAATCAGCGTCGTGGAATGGATGGATCAATTGATTCCGGGTGCCGATGCCGATCTGATAAAACCGCTGCAGCATCGCATTAAGAAAAAATACGAAGCGATTTACCTCAAAACCAAGGTGACGAAAATCGACACCGGCGATGCCGGGTTAACGGTAACGTTCGAGGGCGATGATGCACCGCAGCCGCAAACCTACGATCGCATTCTGATGGCGGTTGGCCGCCGCCCGAACGGACGCGAGATCGGCGCCGAGAAAATCGGCATTCTCGTCAATGAGCGCGGTTTTATTCCGGTCGATGCGCAAATGCGCACCAATCTGCCGCATATTTTCGCCATCGGCGACATCGTCGGCGAACCGATGTTGGCGCATAAAGCGACATACGAAGGCAAACTGGCGGCGGAAGTCATCGCCGGCCATAAAGTGGCTTTCGATGCCCGCACCATCCCATCGGTAGCCTACACCGATCCGGAAATCGCCTGGATGGGATTAACCGAGAAAGAAGCGATCAGGCAAGGCATCGAATACGAGAAAGCCGTTTTCCCGTGGGCTGCCAGCGGCCGTGCAATTTCGATGGCGCGCGAGGAAGGCGTGACGCAACTGCTGCTCGACAAAAAAATGCGCCGCATCCTCGGTGCCGGCATCACTGGCGTCAATGCCGGAGAATTGATCGCAGAAACCGTGCTGGCATTGGAAATGGGTGCCGATATGCAAGATCTCGGTCTGACCATCCACCCGCACCCTACGCTTTCGGAGACGGTACTATTTGCCGCAGAAATGGCGGAGGGAACGATTACCGATCTGCTGCCACCGAAGAAACACACGTGATACGTTACTATGAAACCATTCCATCAATTTTATTTTTTTCTACTCATACTTCTGGGGTTATGCAACACCATGGGCATTGCATTTGCCACCCATATTTCACAGCCCATCGTCACCGACCCCAAAACACAATACGCCATTGGCGAAACGGTTATTCTGCGCGGTTGGGTAAACTATAACGAGCAAGCAACTCCCGATGTGTTGCTCAATTTTAAAGTAACCCGCCCCGATGGCTCGGTGGCTTTAGATCGATCCTACCCAAGCAATGCCGAAGGTTGGTTTGAATTCGAGTTTGACACTAAAAACGAAAAGCCCGGCACCTATCGGATTACCATTACATCGCATTGCCTGGAAATTCATCGCTATGCCTGTACTTACAAAAACCAGACTGTATCCATTCAATTACATCGGTAGCCAATAGAATTTTGGGTTACATTTGCAACATTCACCGATTGCACTCCATTACGTGCACCGTTTATCTTTCGGAATCATGATACACCTTTATTTTTCAAAATTTCTCGGCACCAGCCTTGTCGCAGCGCTTATTTTATCGGTATTGCCGGCTTGCAATCCGAAAGAAAACTCTCTGTCCGAACGCGAAGCCGGAATCGCCGCTCGAGAATCCGAATTGGTCACGTTATTCAGCGAACTGATAGAACTAAAAAAATCGATAGAAAAAGAACCGCTCGATACACCAAGCGACCTCAAAGAAATCGCTCAATCCGGCAAATCTGATCAGTGCGGCAATCAAAGCGCCTCAAAGTCGGGACAACCTTTGACTGCCTCAGCCGATGACAAAACCATGCTCGGCGCTCTGGAACATGTCTATCTCGACCCGCCGGGACTGGAATTCAGCGCACGCATCGACAGCGGCGCACGCACCTCGTCTGTGAATGCGCTGAACATCGTCGAATTTGAACGCGACGGAAAACCTTTCGTCAAATTCAATTTAACCAACCCGCAAACAGGAGAATTGATCGAAGTCACCCGGCGTTTGCGCCGTCATGTCAAAATTAAGGAACGCGGCGATAGAGAGGCACAACGCAGACCGGTAGTCAGAATGCGCGTTTCCGTCGCCAATATCAACGAACAAATTGATTTTACCTTGGAAAACAGAAGCAAATTCAAGCACCAAGTGTTGATTGGACGTAATTTGCTCAATGACCTGGCGGTTGTCGACGTGAGTAAAAAATACACAACGCTTAAAACCGATACCGCCGAGATCGGCGATAAAAAATAATGCATCTCGCAAAATTAAGACTTTATATTCTGGTCGCCCTCATCATGGGGCTTGGTATCGGCCTCATTTTATACAAACACTTTGCATTGGGATTTCCGTTATCGCCGGATGATCAGAAACCGGTTTGGACTATCGAAGCCAGAATTGACTTTGCTGCACGCGGCGATCCTGTCATCGTGTCTTTTGCCTTGCCCCCCAAAACCCCGGACATTATTTTTATCGAAGAAGAATTTGCATCGCCGGATTACGGATTCAGCGAATTGATTTCTCCATCCGGCCGCCGAGCGCAATGGAGCAAAAGAACCGCAACGGGTGCACAAACCGCTTATTACCGATTAAGTCTTTACGATACCAGGCAAAAAAGCGGAGTGGATGCCGTGGATTTACCGACAGAACCGGAGAAACCCGAGTTCGATGAAGTGCTTAAAACCGCCGCCATTACGCTACTCGATCAAGTTCGCAATCGCTCGGCCAATACCGAAACTTTTACCCGCGAGTTAATTTCCACGTTGAATTCCGGCGCACCCAGTCAGAATCAAAGTTTATTGCTGAACGATCAATCCAATGAAGATTACAAAACTCATTTAATCATTAACCTGCTGGCGATGGAAGGCATCAGCGCGCGGATTGTGCGCGGTCTTTATTTGCAAGACGGTCGGCGCCGCCAGACTTTGACCAACTTTGTCGAAGTTTATCTGGGCGGTGAATGGCGGCTTTATAACCAAAAAACCGCAGAAATCGGAAAACCGAAAAACTTTTTGATCTGGCAACGTGGCGATCAATCCTTGTTAGATGTCGTGGGCGGAAAAAATTCGCAAATTTCATTTTCAATGATTAAAAATGTGCAGTCGGCCAGGGATTTGGTGGCACGCAACAGCATGAATCAACAAGCCGGCATCATCGATTTCTCGATCTACAGTCTACCCATTGAACAACAAAATGCATTCAAAATGATTCTGCTGTTACCCATTGGCGCACTAATCGTGGTGGTCATGCGCCTACTGATTGGCCTACGTACCTCTGGTACCTTCATGCCGATCCTGATTGCATTGGCATTGATTCAGACCACGCTGCTGACCGGCATTGTCATTTTTCTGATCGTCGTCGGAACGGGGCTTCTGATTCGCTCCTATTTGTCTCGTTTGAATCTATTGTTTGTCGCGCGCATATCGGCGGTGATTATCGTGGTCATTGCAATTATTGCAAGCATTAGCATCATCAGCAATAAACTCGGCCTCGATCAGGCACTGACAGTCACCTTCTTTCCGATGATCATCTTATCTTGGACCATCGAACGTATGTCGGTACTTTGGGAAGAAGACGGTCCACGCGAAGTTTTCATCCAGGGTGGCGGGAGTTTACTTACCGCGATCATCGCTTATCTCTTCATGACCAATCGCACAATCGAATACTTGACGTTTAATTTCCCCGAGCTGATGCTGGTCAATCTGGCGTTGATTCTGATTCTTGGACAATATACCGGGTATCGGTTAACCGAACTGTATCGTTTTCACTCGTTGGAAAGGCGTAATGTTTCTAGCTAGCGCTAAGAAGCTGAGAAGCTTTGGCATCATCGGGATGAATCAAAGAAACTTCGGTTTGATTTCCCGCTATAACCCGCGTCGCCTATACCCACTCGTCGACGACAAGCTCAAAACGAAATTGTTGGCACAGCAAGCCGGTATCACCGTACCGAAGCTGCTCGGCACCTTGCAATACCAACACGATGTCAGGTTACTAAAAGAAATTCTGCAACCTCACGACCAGTTCGTTATCAAGCCGGTCAAGGGTAGTGGCGGCAAAGGCATTTTGGTCATCACCGAGGTCGAACACAATCTTTATTTCAAACCGAGCGGCGATGCCGTTCCGTTAGAAGATATCGAGCGGCATGTATCGAATATTCTGAGTGGATTGCACAGTCTGGGCGGCAAACCGGATACCGTAATGATCGAATCGCTGATTCAATTGGACCCGGTTTTTGCGGATTATAGTTACGAAGGCATACCGGACATCCGCATCATCGTATTTCGCGGTTACCCGATCATGGCGATGCTGCGACTCACAACCCATGCCTCCGACGGCAAAGCCAATCTGCATCAAGGCGCGGTCGGTGTTGGCATCGATATCGGCACTGGCGAAGCGCTTCATGCCGTGCAATATGGCAATCCGATCTCACGCCATCCAGACACACGAAAAACTTTCGCAGAATTAACCATCCCCCACTGGGACAAATTGCTGCAACTGGCTGCCGCTTGTTATGAAATGACGGGGCTGGGTTATTTGGGCGCGGATCTGGTATTGGATCGAGATCAGGGACCGATGATCATCGAACTCAATGCTCGCCCGGGGCTTGCCATTCAGGTGGCTAATGCAGCAGGACTGGCACCGCGCGTAGCTGTTATTGAAGCATTAGCGGCAATTGACCCCGATCCGCAATCGCGTATGGAATTCAGCAAACGCCAGTTCAAACAGAACCCGCCAGCACATCAGCCCCGCATGGCGCGCACGCGCAGCGACGATTCGTAATCCTGCTTAATCGTCGCTAGCAACAACCACAACCTTGTTACGCCCTCTTTGCTTGGCTTGAAAAAGCGCCTTCTCCGCCGCTTCGATCAAGCTGGCCGCGTCTTGAAAATTGACCACATCGGCAATGCCGCAGCTGAAACTGGCTGAAAATTCTTCGTCGCTCCCCGTATGCACCAAGCGAGAAAAAACATTACGGACTTCGTCGATCACCCTCGCACCCGCCGTCGCATCGGTATCGTTCATAATCACCGCAAACTCCTCGCCGCCGTAACGACCGATAACGTCGGTTCCGCGCAAGCGCTGCTTCAATAACCGGGACAAGCTTTTGATCACGCGATCGCCTGCCGCATAACCGTAGCGATCATTGATCTTATCGAAGAAATCGATATCCACCATCGCGAAACTCAGTGGCGTACTCAAGCGATTGGCGCGCACCACTTCCCGCGCCATTTCTTCCTTGATTGCAGTATGGTTCAGTAAGCCGGTTAAACTATCGTGCGTCATTAACGAATGCAACGCACGGGCGCGCATTACCCGCATGGTAACGGTTGAAATCAGTTGCCTAGATGCTACCGGCTTAATCAGAAAATCATCGCCATTTAAGCTCATGGCCTCAACTTGCGTATTAAAATCGTTTTCTGTTGAAAGATAAACAATCGGCGTACTCACAAACCCATCCAGTTGCCGGATAACTTTGGCAAGCTCTATCCCGCTGCATTTCAGCATGTATAAATCCATCAAAATCAGATCCGGATTAAAATCTTTCAATACCGCCATTAAACTCAGCGGATCGGATACTGTTTTAACCGCCATTTCGGCACGTTCCAACAGTGTCGTATGATAGGAAAGCGTGGTTTGATTATCGTCGACGATCAAAATACGGAAGGAATCCTGCTCTTGCGATGCGGTAATCAAATCAAGCTGATTGATCAGTTCAAGCGGATTGAACGGCTTGACAAAATAGGCAATACCGCCGGCTCGCACCGCTTCCAAACGGAATTCCATATTATCGTGAGCCGAAATAAACATGACTCGCGCAGAATGCCCTAACATGCGATGCACTTTCTCCATCGCATGAATACCGCCCATCGTATCATCCGGAAATTCAACCTCCATCAACACGACAGCATCCGGTTTTTGTTGCATAGCCTCCTGGAATTTATCGATTCGATCGAAAATTTCAACGGCGTAACCGTAGTAGCGTAACTGCAGTGCCAGCTCTTCCGCCGCTTCCGCATCGTGATCGACCACAAAAACCTGGTTAACCGATGAATCGTCATGCGCTTTCACAATGGTTTGAATGATATTCTCAGAAGGCTTCGATTCATTCTCAGTAAAAATTCGCTTGAGCTCGGCTATTTGCAAAAAAATCTTATCCGATTGCGTTTCATCGGTCGGAATGTCTTGTTGCAATAATTGCTTGAGCATTTGCTCCAAAGTGTGCGCCTCGGCACTCAATTCGGGGAAACCGAATATCTTGCCGTTACCTGCCAGGTTGTGAACAACGCGATGCAGATCCCGCATCGTCTGCAAACTCCAACTCGCAAGCAATTGATTCCACATCGCCTCTATTTCATCGATTTTTTCCGGCAAACCCTTCGCATATGCGGCTGCCAGCATACTTAATTTTTCCTGAAATTCATTATTGACGCGATTTTCCATATATCGCACCCAGTCTCCCCAGCCTCAGCGATAAGTTTTTGGATTGCAGGCATCGCGATTATTCACGCCATGCTGCGGAATTTGAACAAAACCTTCATTACCACGAATATAGCCATAATATCATAAGTTTGGTGCGATCTTTGCCCGCAAACCGAATCATTACGCCATTCCTTGCATCATGCTATCGATCCGGGAGCGTTACAGGCAAAATTGTGCCGCCGATTGAATTGCGCCATGGCAATAATCCGAATCGGCAATTTTTATATTGCTGCACCTATCGTTTCCGCAATAAGTTATGCGATCATTCCCGAATCGTTGTCACACCATCAACCTTTCATGCTATAGAACCATGTTACGTCGAATAGCGATTCAGATTCTGGCATTATCGATAGCGATGCTAATTGTTGTATTTTCTATCGGCTCGCTACTAACAGCACCGGCGTCCACTGCGGTTGAAGCGCTTTCAGCGGATTTTCCCGTTAAGCCGGTTGCAATTCCCGCCGCCAGTCAATCCGCTGTTCGCGGATGGCTTGCATATGGAAAATCGGGGAACGGCGTTGTCCTATTGGTACATTCAATGCGCAGCAATCGCCTGGAAATGATGAGCCGGGCGCGATTCTTACAGAATCTCGGCTACAGCGTATTATTTATCGATTTACAGGCACACGGCGAGACAGCCGGGGATAAAATCACTTTCGGTTTACAAGAAGCGAAAAATGTTGAAACATCGATCGCCTATTTACGGCAAATTTTCCCGGGAGAACGATTGGCCGCCATCGGCACATCGCTAGGCGCTGCAGCTATCGTGCTTGCTAAAAAAGATTTGCGGCTGGATGCGGTGATTCTGGAATCGCTGCACCCCACCGTCGAAGAAGCCATCGACAACCGGCTAAAACTTCATTTCGGCGAATACGGATCGTTATTGCTGCCGCTCATGCTGTGGCAATTGTCTTTTAATTTGAATGCGTCTTTGGATGAACTAAGTCCGATCAGACACATCAACAATCTGGCCGCACCGATTTTATTTATCGCCGGCACGCATGACGCGCATACCACGCAATCGGAAACCGAGCGTCTTTACGCGGCAGCTCGTTCCCCTAAGGAATTATGGATTGTTCCCGGCGCACGGCACTTCAATATGCATGCCTATGCAGGTCGAGCCTACGAACAGCAAGTAGCCGGTTTTCTTGCACAACATATGCGCAAGGATGAAAACAATTGATCGCAATCGCTGCAACTCGCAATAATTTTAGCTATGATGGTTCAATTAATAATCCATCGTTAAATTAACCATGAACACCTATCGAAACATATTGCTTGCCGTCGATTTCTCCGATTACGGTCATTTCGTCGCGCAAAAAGCGAAATCTTTGGCGACGCAATTTAACGCACGCCTAAATCTTATTCATGTATTGGACAATATCCCGATGCCGGATACTCCTTACGGTACCGTCATTCCATTGTACGAAAATACATCGGACGATTTATTGGAAATCGAAAAAAATAAACTCATTCGCATTATTGAGCGGCTGGATATCGATCGAGAGCATTGCTGGTTGATTTGGGGCGAGCCGCAGCAAGAAATCACGCAACTTGCCGTACGCGAACAGATCGATTTGATTGTGGTCGGCTCGCACGGACGGCACGGACTTGCCGTATTGATGGGATCAACCGCCAAAGGTGTGTTATATCATGCGGAATGCGACGTCTTGGCTGTCCATCTGCGCGACGATCTGAAACCATTTGCGGTGTAACGTATCCGGCCGATCAATTTCTCCAAAACTGCCACCAAGGCTTCGCACCCACTTCGGGCAATTCCTTGAGAAAATGACTGTCCGGAAAGTTAACCCGCATCACCCGCTCCGCATCTTGCATCAGATCGTACATATTTAGCGCCTCATACGCTTTGATCATGATATACAAAGCCTCCTCCGAAGCGGGCGTGCGCGGGTATTCCGTAATCGCATTTTGTGCGCGGTTTGCCGCAGCGACATACGCTTTGCGTTTCATATAATAGCGTGCGGCGTGAATTTCCCCCATGGCAATGGCATTGAGCAAATAAGCCATACGCTGCTTCGCATCTGCCGCATATTTGCTTTCTGGAAAGCGTGTTGCCAGCTCTTTGAAGATCTCAAACGACTCATACGATGCTTTCGGATCCCGCTCGCTCATATCCTGTTTAAGCGGGCCTTTCATCAAAAAACCCATCATGCCCCAATTGTCGTTAAAATTTGACAACCCTTTGATATAATAAGCATAATCAACATGCTCGTGATTGGGGTGCAATTTGATGAAACGATCTGCGGCAGCAATCGCCGAAGCGGGTTCTTCGTTTTTATAATTCGCATAAGCAAGTTCAAGTTGCGCTTGCTGCGCAATCCGGCCATACGGATAACGCGACTCCAGTGATTCATAAAGTTTGATCGCTGCGGGATAACTTCCTTCGTTTAGCTTTGTTCTTGCTTCCGAATAGAATTTATTGGCGGACCAATCCTGCTGCTCATCGGTGCGATCCGGCAAAAGGCCGCAGGCCGATAACCAGAAAACCATAAAAAACGCTACACTACGTGACATGATAAATTCCACAAAAAACAAAGATAAACGCGGCGATTATAGCGTAAAGCCGCAACACCCCGCATGCGAGGATAACGAGCAATCGATTATTCATTTGACGATCCCGATTGATTGCGCCGGTTTACGGTTCGATCAGGCATTGGCAAAACTGCTGCCCGACTGGTCCCGCAGCCGTCTGCAAACCTGGATCGAAGCGCATCAAGTCACACTGGATGGCCAATCCGCCACCCCCAAGCAAAAAATCTGGGGCGGAGAACGGATACAAGTCTCTCCGCAAGAAATGACCGCACCATCCGTACATGCCGCCGAAGCAATCGATCTCAACATTGTCGACGAGGATGATACGCTCATCGTCATTAACAAACCCGCCGGATTAGTGACACACCCCGGCAATGGCAACTGGCAAGGCACGCTATTGAACGCACTGCTGCACCACGCTCCGCAATTGGAGCATGTGCCCCGCGCAGGTATCGTTCACCGTTTGGATAAGGATACCGGCGGTTTACTGGTCGTCGCAAAAACGATTGAAGCGCAAACGAACCTGGTTCGGCAATTGCAGCAACGCACGGTCAAGCGCGAGTACATGGCATTGGTACACGGTTTTGTTGAACACGCTGGAAGCATCGAGGCACCGATCGGCCGCCATCCCATTCATCGCACCAGAATGGCCATTACATCGAACGGCAAACCGTCACATACGCACTATCAGCCAATCGAAACCTTCGAGGGTTGCACATTGGTGCAATGTAACTTGGAAACCGGCCGCACACATCAAATCCGCGTGCATATGCAATCAATCGATCATCCCTTAATCGGCGACCCGATTTATGGCGGCAAGCCGCAAAAAAACAATTCAAATAGCTTTCAATGGCTAACCGACTTTCCGAGACAAGCGCTGCACGCACAAAAATTGGCACTGATACATCCCAAAACCGGAAAGCTATCGCAATGGGAGGCAGCCATACCGTAAGATATGCAAAATCTGCTCACTACTTTGAGAAAATACAACGATCGCAACAAGCAATAAAAATGCGCCCTCAGGCGCATTTTTATTGCGATCCGTTTATATCATCAGAATGGCAATACGGCATCCAGCGAGAATAAAATCTGATCTTTATTGCCGCCAAACGGTCGGTAAGCGGAAGCTTGCATCGATTCATGCAACGCATCGACGCGATCGTAACGAATGTTTGGACGGATATTCAACTGCTTCAATCCTTGCCAACCGACATTCAGCGTTCTCATCGCTTTCCAGTTAGCACCGATCGTCACCGCATAATAATCGGCAGGTGTTGCTGAACCAAGCAAGCCGATATTACTCGCAAAACTTCTTCCGAGATGATTGGTTGCCGCCGTGATCCTTCCCGGAGCAAAAACACGGAAGCCATCGCGATCGCGGAACCATTCCGCACGAACACCAACGGACACATTCGGCGTCAGGTCATAATAAAAATGCGAATTCACACCATACCATTCCGCATCTTTGATAACACCGCTATATACATTATTGGCTAATAAAGCGTTATCGGCAAAACCATGATCGTGCTGCAATACGAATTGTGTTCTGTCGGTAAATTTATGTTTCAGCACAATACTATACATACCCCAAAAACTGCTATTGCGCGTCGATGTCGTACTACCGGTGCCAGCAACGTTAACAGAAGTTTTGTTATCGTCACTGGTCCAGGTCACGCCGCCGATACCGCCCCAGTTCTCCATTTGCCTGTCGAAATTACCATCCCAGCCGCCTGTTCCACTGCCGCCGATCGCACCCGCCATTGCAACCACATTCCGATTGATATTGTAATTGGTTAACACACCGCTATGCGTGAAAGGCTCGCCGTATTGCATCGTATACGCATGGGTATAGAAGAAGTTATTGGGAGCAGGAACCGTTTCAAAACCGATCGGCGTATAAAAGTGACCGACTTTAATATTCAATCCGTTCCCAATCGGTGCATAAATTTCTGCAAATGCTTGCGGAATTGCGATACCGTAGGTGCGGCTGGAATTACAACAAATGTCAAGATCCCAATTGCCCCGATCCGCCAACGGCCTGCCATTATTTATATCAAACGCCGGATTACCGTAAGCTTGGGTAAAAATAGCATCGGTACCGAACATAAAATCGGCACGAAAACCGATATCCCAATTCTTACCTTCGGTTCTGACCGCGCGCTCGACGAAGAAATTCAACTGATTCAATTGGAATCGATTGGCCTGATCGGCAAACGTAACTGGTCCGTTGAAACCGTGAACCTGACTCGGATTAAATGTTGCACCGCCGTTGATCCAGCCACCCATTGTAATGCCGGTATTCTTTAGCGCATCCATAAAACCGTTACTGGTCGTAATCGTATTGGCATGAACACTCGCCGTGCTCGCACCAATCAATAGCGCCCCTCCCGCTATTGTACGAATTATTTGTTTTTTATAATTTATTTTATTTGCCATTGCTCCCCTCCCAAATAATTATGAAAACAGCCCTCGTGAATCACAGCAACAAAAGACCCTGACAACCTCGTGGATTGAACTCTAACACTGAAGTGCGCGAAGGGTCAATGTAATCAAGCATATTAATTACAGTAGCGTGGAGAATTACAACAACAACGAATTTCCGAACAATCAAATCGCCTATTGCGGCACGGAAAACCATATTGCATCAATCATAAAAATTATTTCATGACAGCAACCTCAATCACGATAAAATGCATGCCTTATATATTTCAATGACAGTTGATTGAATCAACCCCAAAATTTATACCATGACAAAAACAACGCATTTTGGCTTTAACACGGTTGCCGAAGAAGAAAAAGCCGGAAAAGTTGCCGAAGTATTCCACTCCGTTGCAGATCGATACAATTTAATGAACGATATGATGTCTGTCGGATTGCATCGACTCTGGAAACGCTTCGCCATCGAAGCCAGCGGCATCAAAAAAAGCGGCAAAGTTTTGGATATTGCTGGTGGCACCGGCGATTTGAGTGCTTTATTTTTACAAAAAGTCGGAAAATCCGGCGAAGTATGGTTGACCGATATCAACAATTCGATGCTTTCCATCGGACGGGATCGCTTAATTGACGAAGGCACCCCCACACCGGTTGCGCAGTGCGATGCTGAAAAATTACCATTCCCGGACAATTACTTCAACTGCGTCAGCGTCGCCTTTGGCCTCAGAAACATGACGCACAAAGACATCGCCCTCAAAGAAATGTTACGGGTCATCAAACCAGGCGGCACTGTCATCGTATTGGAGTTTTCAAAAATCTGGAAACCGTTGGCACCGGCATACGACGCATATTCATTCAAGATACTACCCACCATGGGTAAAATGATTGCCGACGATGCAGACAGCTATCGCTACTTGGCGGAATCGATACGGATGCATCCTTCGCAGAACGAATTGAAAGAACTCATGCAACAAACCGGCTTTGAACGTGTCGAGTACTTTAATTTAACCGCCGGTATCGTAGCGCTTCATCGCGGATACAAGCTGTAACAACATAAACGATCGATTAGGTTATAATAGCGGCCTTTATTGGCGAACCTAAAACACGCAGTAAAAACTTCAACCGCCCGGGTGGTGAAATTGGTAGACACAAGGGACTTAAAATCCCTCGAGCCTAAACAGCTCGTGCCGGTTCGATTCCGGCTCCGGGCACCATTAAGAAATATCAACAAGCCTCATATCGCATCAAATTCCTTGTAGTTTCTACTACAGTATCAAGAGATAGCATATTATCTCTTGATATACCGTCAATTTGGCGGTATTTCTGACGGTACTTTTTATACCGACAAACGAGATACCGTCAAATGCTTACTGACATCACAGCACGTCAAGCAAAGCCCAAAGATAAGGTGTAAGAATTTCTAGCGTTGTTTACAGTATTTGGGAGAATACTGTAGATGAACATACATAAACGCACCCGCTTAACTTTACTGGATCGTCAGGAAATCTGGCGGCTCTACCAAACCC
>JALRCN010000172.1 GCA_023257295.1 Nitrosomonas sp.
AAAAATACCGGCAACGCTGTTCAAATCCATCTTATTCTTTTTATTCATCGCGGCATCCAATGGAATTTGGATATTCTGACAACAACTTAAATATTTCTCATGCGACTACGCAAGCGGGCAATCGCCTGAGTATGCAACTGACAAACCCGGGACTCGCTCACGCCAAGCACTTCGCCGATTTCCCTCAAATTCATTTCCTGCTCGTAATGCATGCCCATGACCTGCTTTTCGCGGGGGGGCAGATTATCGATGGCGGCGATCAGTTGCGTGCGAAAATTGTCGTCCAATAATGCATTGAGCGGGTCGCTTTCCGAATCGGAGCAAAGGCGGTCGAGAAAAGGCTCTTCGTCGTCCTGCTGAAAATCCTCGTAATAAATCAATTGAGCGCCGCGCGCGCTTTGCAATGTCTCGTGATATTCGTCCAACGTCATGTTCAGTTCTTTGGCCAACTCCTGCTCGCTTGGCGGACAGCCGTTGCGTTGTTCCAGCAAACTGACCGCCGTTTCAATCGAGCGCATTTTTTTACGAATGCTGCGCGGCAGCCAATCGGCTTCGCGCAATTCGTCCAAAATGGAACCGCGAATGCGCTGTGCTGCATAACTCTCGAATTGACGGCCATACGAACCCTCGTATCGGCTGACCGCATCCAGCAAACCGATCATCCCTGCCTGAATCAAATCGTCAACCTGCACGCTCGCCGGCAAGCGCGTCAACATGTGATAGGCAATGCGCTTCACCAATGGCGTGAATTCAATAATGAACTGCTCTTTATCAATTTCGCTGGTTCCAGTTGCTGTATACATATCAATCACACCGTTAAATTAGCCATGCTCAAATGGCTGGTTCGAATCAATCGTTGCATAAAATTATCAATTCCCCCGCTTAATTTATCCGGGCACGACGAACGCAAAATATTCTGCGCCAAATACCTGAAACCTAACGCCGCCGGCGATACCGGGTGTGTCTCCAAAATCGGTTGGCATAATTGGCCCGCCTGGCGCAATTTCTCATCGTTCGGGATAAAACCGGCGTACTCAAGCGACACCGACAAATACTGCCTGGCCACCTTGTATAAATTCTGATACAGCGCCAGAGACTCGACTTCCGAATCGACTTTATTCACCATAATCAGGAAATTTTGCTTGGCATATTCCTGATTCATGATCTTAATCAGCGCATAAGCTCCGGTAAGCGACGACGCCGACCCGGAAATCACGATAACGACATGTTCCGACGCCAAACTGATTGGCAATACATAGCTGGTTCCGGCCATTGCAGTATCGATCAATACGATGTCTACACCGCTGGCTAGGCGTGCGAAGCATTCGATCAACCAGGCTTCTTCGAGCGGCTGCAATTTATTCAATGCTTGAATG
>JALRCN010000191.1 GCA_023257295.1 Nitrosomonas sp.
GATTTATCAGGCGTTGGAAAAAGTCGATGGTAAGTCTGAAGAACTGACCTGGGAAATTTTCCGCGACACGCTGATCGAACAGGCCGAGCAAGGCGTCGATTACTTTACCATCCATGCCGGGGTGCGCCTGGCGTATGTGCCGATGACCGCCAAACGCATGACCGGTATCGTGTCACGCGGCGGTTCGATCATGGCTAAATGGTGCTTGGCGCATCACAAGGAAAGCTTCCTGTACACGCACTTTGAAGACATTTGCGAGATTATGAAGGCTTATGACGTCAGTTTCTCGCTTGGCGATGGATTGCGCCCCGGTTCTATTTATGACGCGAATGATGAAGCGCAGTTTGCCGAACTGAAAACGCTGGGTGAATTGACCCAGGTAGCCTGGAAGCACGATGTACAGACCATGATCGAAGGCCCCGGCCATGTGCCGATGCACTTGATAAAGGAAAACATGGAGTTGCAGTTGAAATACTGCGACGAAGCGCCTTTTTATACGCTGGGCCCACTGACCACCGATATTGCGCCGGGTTATGACCATATCACCTCCGCCATCGGTGCGGCGATGATCGGCTGGTACGGCACGGCGATGTTGTGTTATGTGACGCCGAAGGAACATCTCGGTTTGCCGGACAAGGACGATGTCAAGGACGGCATCATCACGTACAAGATCGCCGCGCATGCGGCCGATCTGGCCAAAGGCCATCCCGGCACGCAAATTCGCGATAATGCGCTGTCCAAAGCGCGTTTTGAATTCCGCTGGGAGGATCAATTCAACTTAAGTCTTGACCCCGACAAAGCGCAGCAATTCCACGACGAAACTCTGCCGCAGGACGGTGCCAAAGTCGCGCATTTCTGCTCGATGTGCGGCCCGCATTTCTGTTCGATGAAAATCACCCAGGATGTGCGCGATTATGCCGCCAGCCAGGGCGTTGCCGAAGATGAGGCATTGACTGTCGGCATGGCGCAAAAATCGGCGGAATTCAAGGAAAAAGGCGCGGAAATCTACCGCAAGCTATAGCCGTTTTTTCGATACCCACAATATTCCACGCCGATGGATCCTCTATTATTGTTTAAAGCGCTGATCCTGGGCGTGGTTGAAGGCTTGACCGAGTTTTTGCCGGTTTCGTCGACCGGTCACTTGATTTTGTTCGGCGATTTGCTCGATTTTAACGATGAGCGCGCCAAGGTTTTTACCATTGCCATTCAATTAGGCGCCATTCTTGCCGTGTGCTGGGAATATCGCGGCAAGATTGCCGACGTGGTGCGCGGCATTGGCACCAGCTCGGCGGCCAACCGGTTTGTCGTCAATATCGCGGCCGCATTTCTACCCGCCGCCATCCTAGGTTTGTTGTTCATCAAAACTATCAAAACCTATTTGTTCCACCCGATTCCGGTGGCTGCCGCATTGATTACCGGCGGCCTGCTGATTTTATGGGCGGAGCGCAGGGAACATACGATCGAAGTGGAGCAAGTCGACGACATGGATTGGAAGCACGCGTTGAAGATCGGCTTTGCGCAATGCCTGGCATTAATCCCAGGCACATCGCGCTCGGGTGCCACAATCATCGGCGGTTTGTTTTTCGGCTTGTCGCGCAAAGCGGCAGCGGAATTTTCGTTTTTCCTTGCGATCCCAACCATGTTCGCCGCGACGTTCTACGATTTATTCAAAAACCGCGAATTGCTGGACGCGAACGATTTGGGTTTGATCGCTGTGGGCTTTGTCGCCGCATTTTTAAGCGCCCTGCTCGCCGTGCGCGGTCTGCTGCGTTTCGTCAGCAATCACGACTTCACCGTTTTTGCCTGGTACCGGATCGTTTTTGGTATCGTGATATTGGCGACCGCATATACCGGTGTGATCGGCTGGTCGGAGATTTAGCTCTGTACCCACGGCAACCCCGCCGCTTTCCAGCCGGAAGCCGTTCCCCGGTGACCTTGTTCGTCCTTATCGCCTTCAAAACCTTCAAGAATGTTGTAGCAATCGGTAAAGCCGATCTCGTTTGCCATGGCGGCCGCTTGGCTGGAACGCGCGCCGCTGCGGCAGATAAAAAGCACCGGCAGCGATTTGTCGGCTTGTCCGGCCAGTTGATCGAGAAAAGCGGGATTCGGCTGCATGCCGGGGTACGAGCGTAATTCGATTTCCGCTGCGCCGGGAATGCGCCCGACCCAGTCGAGTTCGGCGTATGAGCGCACGTCGACCAATTGTGCCTGGGTATGTTCCTGCAGGATTCGATACGCTTCGATCGGCAGCAATGCACCTTTGTAGGGCAGGCCCATTGCTTGGGCGCGTTGTTGTGCAATTTCAAGTAATTCTGCGATGGTTTCCATAGGTCTATCAAGTATTTGCGGTTAATGAATTTTTGCAGATTTTACAGTAGAAAATCAGCGGCGGAAGGGTTTGCGGCGATTGGGGCTGGCGATGGGTTTTCTAATGGGATCGTGTGTCAGTAGATAAATTCCCGCAGAATGGATATAATTTGCTGAATAATTAGTCTTTAACATAATTTACAAAAAACTTTCGTTGAAACATTCACCACACCTGCATTGCCTGCGTTGCTTGTTCACGATACATACAATATGCATTAATTCCAACCTTGCTGCGAGCCTCGATCGAAGGAAACGCTATTCAATTGAGCGATTCGCGCAGCAAACTCATCAAACGATTATGATAAAAATTCCGGAGGAAAAATGAGTCACACGCTATATGAAACCAAAGTTCAGCGAGTACAACGCTGCGAGCTGGCCGTTCCGGGTTCCAACCCAGGGATGTTCGAGAAGGCGCTGAATAGCGGTGTTGATTTTGTTTTTCTCGATTTGGAAGACGCTGTTGCGCCGGACGATAAAATCCAGGCACGCAAGAATGTCATACAAGCGCTCAACGATTTGGATTGGAAAGGCCACGGCATCACCGTATCGGTGCGCATTAACGGCTTGGATACGCAATATATGGTGCGCGATGTGGTCGATCTGGTCGAACAGGCCGGAAGCAAGATCGATACGCTGCTGATCCCGAAAGCCGGTGTCTATGGGGATGTCTACATGGTCGAAGCGATGGTGACGCAACTGGAAAAACAACAAGGACTGACAAACCGCATCGGCTTGGAAGCGCTGATCGAAACCGCGCTTGGCATGGCCAACGTCGAAGACATCGCGCGTAACGGTTCACTGGGAAGGCTCGAAGCGCTGCATTTCGGCGTGGCCGACTATGCCGCCAGCAATCGTGCCAGAACCACCAATATCGGCGGACTGAATCCGGATTATCCCGGCGATCAATGGCATTTCGCCATCAGCCGCATGATCGTGGCTTGCCGTGCGTACGGTTTGCGTCCGATCGACGGACCGTTTGGCGATATCAAGGATCCCGACGGCTATGTATTGGCGGCCAAGCGCGCCGCCGCATTGGGCTGCGAAGGTAAATGGGCGATTCATCCGACGCAGATTGCGTTGGCAAACGACGTATTTACACCGCCCGAGCGCGAAATTGAAAAAGCCAAGCGCATTTTGGCTGCGCTCAAAGAAGCCGCCGCACAAGGCAAAGGCGCTGCCGCGTTGGATGGCCGCTTGATCGATGCGGCTTCTGAGAGAATGGCTAATAACGTGGTGAAAATCGCCGATGCGATTGCCGCCAAAAACGGATAATTACTGGAAAAGGCCGCTGCGTGCAGCCTTTATCTTTTATCTTCATGATGTATAAGTGATTAAATTAACGTAGTAATTGCGATTGTTGGGGAAATTGAATTGAACATTCACGAATATCAAGCAAAAGAAATCCTGGCGGGATACGGCGTCAAGATCGCTGAAGGCGGTTTGGCTTATAGCGCTGTGGAAGCCGTGCAGCGCGCCAGGGAAATCGACGGCGAAGTATGGGTCGTCAAAGCGCAAATTCATTCCGGCGCGCGCGGTAAAGCGGGTGGCATCAAGGTATGCAGAACGCACGCGGAAGTCGAACAAGCTGCGGAAGCCTTGCTCGGCAAGAAACTGGTCACGCACCAAACTGGCCCTGCCGGAAAAATCTGTTCCCGGCTGTACATCGAGGCGGGCACCAATATTGCCAAGGAAATGTATCTGTCGTTCATGATCGACCGTTCTAGCGAGCGCGTGATCATGATCGGTTCCGCCGAAGGCGGTATGGAAATCGAAAAGCTGGCCGTGACTAACCCGGATGCGATCATCAAGATTTATGTCGAACCGGCGGTCGGATTGCAGGATTTTCAAGCGCGCAAAATGGCGTTCGGTCTGGGCATCGATCCGGGGCAACTGAACCATGCGGTGAAAACCATCAAAGGCTGCTACCGCGCGCTGCGCGATCTCGACGCCAATATTCTGGAGATTAACCCGCTGGTTCTGACCGCCAATAATGAAATCGTGGCGTTGGATGCCAAAATGGTATTCGATGAAAACGCGCTGTTCCGCCGCCACAAAATCGCCGAATTGCGCGACAACACGCAAGTCGATCACCGCGAAGTCGCCGCTGCGGAAGCCGGTTTGAGTTATGTCGGATTGGATGGCGACATCGGTTGCATGATCAACGGCGCGGGCCTCGCGATGGCGACCATGGACATGATCAAACTTGCTGGCGGCGAACCCGCCAACTTCCTCGATGTCGGCGGTGGTGCATCTGCCGAGCGCACCGAAAAAGCATTTCGCTTGGTGCTGGCTGACTCTGGTGTCAAAGCGATGCTGGTCAATATTTTCGCTGGTATCAACCGCTGCGATTGGATCGCCGAAGGCGTAGTGCAAGCGGTCAAGAACATCGATATGAAAGTACCGCTGGTGGTTCGCCTGTCCGGAACCAACGTCGAAGAAGGCCGCCGCATCATCGCGAACAGCGGTTTACCCATCATCACAGCCGACACGTTAGCGGAAGCTGCGGAAAAAGTTGTCCGCGCCCGCAACGAAGCCGTCGCGCAAAAAGCCTAGGAGTACAAAGTGGCGATATTAATTAACGAAAAAACACGGCCATCGCGGCGGTAGGCACTGACCTCTTGCACAAACACGGTGGTGCCGGCGTCGCTGGCATCAATCACCGATCGGGCGGTTTGTGCCAAACGTTGCACCAAGCGGTGTTGGGCCTCTGGGGAATACCCAGGTAACAGCGTGACAGAAATGACTGGCATCAAAAATTGAAATGAATGGGTTCAACCCAACGGCGAAACGCCAACCAACTGCACATGCAAATAAAACACAAACAGTGCCCACA
>JALRCN010000010.1 GCA_023257295.1 Nitrosomonas sp.
CACCATCTGCTGGCGAAATTCCTCTGGGTATGCAGGTTTGTATTTCTGAGTCATCTTCCTTCTCCTTTACACATAATTTAATGTGTCCGTCAAAAGGCGACAACTCCAGTTTGCTTGAGTGTTTCAATGCGCGTAACGGCGATATCGCCAATAAACAATAAGGTGAGATGAAGGTGCTGCGGTCTGATTTTTCGCCCGCCGCAAACCGGTTCGAGTCGGTTCGCTTGCAGCGATAGCTGCTGCTGCGTCGGCGGATCGGGGAACAAGGCAAGAAATACACGTATGGATTTTGTTGCGGAATCAATGCGCGGTCGGTTCAAGCGAATTATTCCTTACGCTCAATCAAGCATACAGCTTGTGTGGCGATGCCTTCTTCACGACCGAGTGAGCCCAGGTGTTCCGCTGTTTTGGCTTTAATGTTGATATCGCTGGTGTGCATGTGCAAATCGTGGGCAATATTGGCAATCATGGCCGGGATATGTGGTGCCATTTTCGGCGTTTGTGCAACGATGGTGGCGTCGATGTTGATGATTTTGTAATGCTGTTGTTGCAACAATGCATGGACATTGCGCAATAGCACGCGGCTGTCGATATTTTTGTACTGCGGATCGGTGTCGGAAAAATGGCGTCCGATATCACCGAGTGCCGCAGCGCCGATGAGTGCATCGCAAATCGCATGTAATAATACGTCGGCATCCGAATGTCCGAGCAATCCTTTTTTATGCGGAATGGTGACGCCGCCAATGATCAGCGGACGTCCTTCGGTTAGTCGGTGAACATCCATTCCTTGTCCTATTCTAATTGTGCTCATGGGTAATTCCTTTGTTGTAAGATGAGTTCGGCCAATGCCAAATCTTGCGGATAAGTGACTTTGAAATTATAAGCATCGCTCAATATGAGTTTGGGATGATAGCCCAAAGCTTCTACTGCGCTGGCATCGTCGGTGATGGGCATGTACGTTGCGTTTTGCAGTGCGCGTGCGAGCAGTTCATAGCGAAACATTTGTGGTGTTTGCGCTTGCCACAAATTGTCGCGGGATTCGGTGTGCGCGACGCGGCCAGCCGAATCGTTGCGCTTTAATGTATCTGCAACGGGAACGGCCAATAAGCCACCGACATCGTCTTCGGTCAATTCGTCGATCAATCGATTGAGTTGATCTGTAGTCAAGCAAGGCCGGGCGGCATCGTGAACGAGCACCCAATCTTGATCGTCGATTAAGTTTTTTTGCTTTGCAGCGGTTAGTCCGTTCAGTACACTATCTGCACGAGTTGCGCCGCCGCAATTGAATGCCATGAGTTTTTGGTCGAATTCGGACCAATCGTAATGCAACCACTCGGCATCGCGAGGCGCTAATACGACGATGATCCCTGAAATGAACGGATTTCGGTTGAATGTGCGGATTGCATGATAAATCATTGGCCGGTTGTTTAATGATAGATATTGCTTGGGTAATTCATTCCCCATACGGGATCCCGAGCCTGCGGCTGGAATTAACGCAAAAAACTTTGGCATTTTTGGAGTGGGATTGGGTTTATAGAATGGGTGAGTATATAAAATGGCGAAAAAATATCGGTAGCAGCGAATTATAATTTTTTTTGCCAATCGGTGTTGGATTGCTAAGTTGCTCGAATCGGAAATAACGAAATAATTTACTTATCAGGTGAGAACATGGAAGTGGAACAAATAAATACCATAGCCAATCAACTCGAGGATCTTGGTAGTCGTGCGAAAGAATTGCGGAGGTTTCTTTGACTTCGATAATAAACAAACGCGATTGAATGAATTAAAGCGATTGCTCGAGGATCCGGCAATTTGGAACGATAGCAAACGCAGTCAAGAGGTTGGCCGCGAGAAAAAAACTTTGGAAGATACGGTAGTCGTGTTGACGTCCATGGAACAGCAGCTATCGGATTTGCAAGAATTGTTTCAAATGGCGAAAGACGAAGCCGACGATGCAACGTTTGCCAGTATTGCAATCGATGTTGCCGCTGTTGAAAAGGAAATAGCCAATCTGGAATTCCGGCGCATGTTTTACGATCCGATGGACCCGAGTAATTGTTTTGTGGATGTGCAATCCGGTTCTGGCGGCACGGAAGCGCAAGATTGGGCGGCTATGTTGGAGCGCATGTATTTACGCTATTGCGAGCGGCAGGGATTTGAAGTTGAAGTGTTGGAGGAATCACCGGGAGATGTGGCGGGTATTAAAAGTGCAACTTTGAAAGTAACCGGCGAATACGCTTACGGATATTTGCGTACTGAAACCGGCGTACATCGCTTGGTTAGAAAATCGCCGTTTGATTCGGGAAATCGTCGCCATACATCTTTTGCCAGCGTTTTTGTTTATCCCGAAGTGGATGACAGTATCGAGATTGAAATAAATCCGGCCGATTTGCGGATCGACACGTTCCGGGCTTCGGGGGCGGGAGGTCAGCATATTAATAAAACGGATTCTGCAATACGCATTACGCACAATCCGACCGGTATCGTAGTGCAATGTCAAAGCGGACGATCGCAACATCGCAATAAAGCCGATGCAATGACAATGCTGAAGTCGCGATTGTACGAAGCAGAGTTACGAAAGCGGAACGAAGAAAAACAAGCGATCGAAGAGACCAAGACGGATATCGGATGGGGGCATCAGATTCGTTCTTATGTGCTGGACCAATCGCGTATCAAAGATTTGCGCACCAATGTGGAAATTGGCAACACGCAAAGTGTATTGGATGGAGATTTAAGCAGTTTCATAGAGGCGAGCCTGAAACAAGGGGTCAAATGAGATTGATTAAAATGCGGCGATGCAAGGACAATAAAATGAGTGACTGTATTTGAAGCAATTTTTGGCATGCAAAAATCGTTCGCGGATGGTCGAGAGAAATAATTACAGAAACAGCTTGACCGTCCTAATAGAGTCTGTATAATTCCGCTTCTCGCTGCTTAGCGCAACTTAATAAGTAGCAACGCTCTTTAAAAAAATACAATCGATAGGTGTGAGTACTTAATGAAGGAATGGATTCTTTTTGAATCCAAAAATAATTAAGTAATCGCAAGAAAAAGTAGATATTGGTTAATTAATCAACATCAAAAAACGTCAAGCGAGAGTAATAACAGAATCAAACATAAGAGTTTGATCCTGGCTCAGATTGAACGCTGGCGGCATGCTTTACACATGCAAGTCGAACGGCAGC
>JALRCN010000062.1 GCA_023257295.1 Nitrosomonas sp.
GGAACCAACGTCGAAGAAGGCCGCCGCATCATCGCGGACAGCGGTTTGCCCATCATTACAGCCGATACGTTAACGGAAGCCGCAGAGAAAGTGGTTCGCGCCCGCAACGAAGTCGTTGCACAAAAAGCCTAGGAGTACAAAGTGGCGATATTAATTAACGAAAAAACACGCATCATCGTGCAAGGATTCACCGGAAAAATCGGTACCTTCCACGCACAGGAAATGATCGACTACGGCTCCAACGTCGTCGGCGGCGTCACGCCCGGTAAAGGCGGACAAAAACATTTAGGTTTGCCGGTATTCAATACGGTTAAGGAAGCGGTCGACCAAGTCGGCGCGGAAGCAAGCATCGTGTTTGTGCCACCCGCATTCGCTGCGGATTCGATCATGGAAGCCGCCGACGCCGGGATCAAATACTGCGTGTCGATTACCGACGGCATTCCGACGCAAGACATGATGACGGTCAAAAATTTCCTGCGCCGCTTTCCGAAAGAAAACCGCATGCTGCTGACCGGCCCGAACTGTGCCGGAACCATCAGCCCGGGCCGCGCCATGCTCGGTATCATGCCCGGCCACATTTACATCCGTGGTAACGTCGGCGTGGTCGGCCGCTCCGGCACCTTGGGTTATGAAGCCGCCGACCAAATGCGTGCGCTCGGTATTGGTATTACCACGTCCGTCGGTATCGGCGGCGACCCAATTCCCGGCAGCTCACATCGCGATATCCTGGAACGGCTCGAACAAGACCCGGAAACCAAAGTCGCGCTGATGATCGGCGAAATCGGCGGCCCGCAGGAAGTCGAAGCCGGTCGATTCGCAAAAGAAAACATGAGTAAACCGCTGGTCGCTTATATCGCTGGATTGACCGCACCCGAAGGCCGCCGCATGGGCCACGCCGGCGCGATTATTTCGTCGGCGGGTGAAAGCGCCGCCGAAAAAGTCGCGATGCTGAAAGAACTCGGTGTCACGATTTGCCCGACCCCATCACTGATGGGACAAACGGTTGCGGAAGTGCTGGCAAAACTATAGTTCTGTCATTATAGTTGTTGTTAAAATAAAAACCCGGGGCTAGTGCTTCCGGGTTTTTTGTTTTGGGAAAAATTGCAAGGTCGAATCCCAACGTTATGTGTAAATATAGAGCCCGATATGGCTAATAAATGGAGCATTCCAGATTGGCTTGAAAAAGAAGTACGGAAAAGGGATAAAGCTTGCGTCTACTGCGGTATTAAATTTACACCAGCACAAGTGACTCGAAAGTCAGCAGCCAGCTGGGAGCACATTATTAACGACGCTACAATCATTACTCGAGAAAATATTGCCCTTTGTTGTTGCGGTTGTAATGCCAGCAAGGGGCAAAAGAGATTGTCGGTTTGGTTACAGTCAACATACTGTTTAGCACGGGGCGTCAACATGACTACAGTTGCACCAATAGTTAAGCAGGCACTTGACAATGAGTTGTAAGCACGATGGCTAACGCCAAATTATTTACCGCAATTTACGGACTTGATCTAAAATACTGTGATGCAATCAAAGAATACTATTCATTTAGGCATACTTGAAGATGATGAATTTCAAATATCAGTCTATCAAGTTTTGTTTTCGCATGATTCATATAGTTGCGAATTTTTCACATCGATTAGCACGTTTTTAGAAGCACTCAAGCACAAGCAATTTGACTTGTTTATCATCGACTGGATGCTGCCAGATGGTAATGCCGAGGAAGCGCTTAAGTGGATAAGAAAGAATCTTAATCAAGCTATCCCGGTTATTTGTGTAACAGGGCGCAATGATGAACGTGATGTTGTACATGCGTTTAAGATGGGAGCGGATGATTATTTTGTTAAATCTTCAAGAAATTTTGAGTTGCTGGCCAGGGTTGAAGCTTTGGCACGGCGTGCCCGTTTAGAGTATCCAGAAATAATTCATTTCGGACCTTATGAAGTGGATTTTGTTAATTGTCGAATCAATCTCGATGGGAAGGATATTAACCTCACGAGTAAGGAATTCGATCTTGCGGGCTATTTGTTTCAAAATCCAAACAAATTATTGTCACGAGTGCATTTGCTGGAAAAAATATGGGGAATGGCGGCAGATATTGACACGCGCACTGTTGACACCCATATCAGCCGTATCCGGCATAAACTGGAATTGTTATCTCAGAGTAACTGGGACATTGTTACTGTATACGGCTACGGTTATCGACTGCAATCTGAGCAAGAAAAGATTAACGCTTAAAGTGTAAGAATTTCTAGCGTTGTTTACAGTATTTGGGAGAATACTGTAGATGAACATACATAAACGCACCCGCTTAACTTTACTGGATCGTCAGGAAATCTGGCGGCTCTACCAAACCCGAAT
>JALRCN010000110.1 GCA_023257295.1 Nitrosomonas sp.
TAAAAGTTGTCAGTTCTTCATTTTTCTCCACCGAGTATTCGCGGGTCCTATTGTGTTTGATCTAGTCAATCGTAAAAAACGCATCGTTCAAGTTATTTTGGGTTTGGCAGTGTTGCCGTTTATGTTTTGGGGGATCGAATCCTACCGAAGCATAGGGGGTGAGGGCTATGTGGCAATCGTCGAGGGGGAGGAAATTTCCCGACGGGAATACGAGCAAGCGTTGCGCGATCATCATGAAAGATTGCGCGCCATGCTAGGTGCGAATTTCAATAGCGCGATGCTGGATAGCTTCGAAATCAAAAACTCAGTCTTGGAAAGATTGATTCAGCAGCGGTTATTGCAGCGGGAAGCGATGGCAAATGGATTTGCGGTGCTCGATTCTCATTTGATCAAAACATTGCAAGAAGTGCCTGCGTTCCAGAAAGATGGCAAGTTCTCTAAAAAACAATATGACGATTTGCTTAAGGCGCAAGGGCTGACCGCCGCGATTTTTGAGTCACGCGTGCGCCAAGAGCTTTTGTTGCAGCAATTGCTTGATGGCTATAGCGAATACGCATTTGTGCCGAAATTGATTGCCGACAAAGTACGTTATTTAAGCGAAGTGCAACGTGAGATTCATTTGTCGCAAATTACTCCCGATCAGTTTTTATCCCAAGTAACGCCAGAGGAAGCGGATATCGCTGCTTATTACGAGGAGCACAAACCCGATTTTGATTTGCCTGAGCGCGTGCGCGTTGAATATTTGGTTCTGACACTTGATGCCGTCGCAAAGAATGAAACGGTCAGCGAAGAAGCCGTTAATGCATACTTTGAAGAGCATAAAAATGAATTCGGCCAAGAGGAAGAACGAAAAGCAAGTCATATTCTGATTAGTGTCCTAGCCGATGCGACTGAGGAAGAAAAGCAGGCGGCCCGAGAAAAGGCAAATGGAATTTTAGAACAAGTAAGACAGGATCCCGAGCAATTCGCAGAAATCGCAAAACGGTCTTCGGATGATCCTGGTTCGGCAATGCGCGGCGGAGATTTGGGGTTCTTTGGTCGCGGTGTCATGGTGAAATCGTTTGAGGATAAGATTTTCTCGATGCAATTGGACGAGATCAGCGACATTGTGGAAACGGATTTTGGTTTTCATGTCATTAAACTCATTGCGGTTAAAGAAGGAAAACAAGCAACTTTGAATAAAGCGCGTGAGCAAATTGAGAAAAAGCTCAAATTGGAGATGGTTGTCAATGTGTTTGGAGAAATTGCCGAAGATTTTAGGAATACGGTATATGAACAAGGCGATAGCTTGCAAGCTGCAGTCGAGAAGTTTGAGTTGAGTACCGAAACGAGCGATTGGATAACCAGAAATGCGGCAGAACCGGCTATTCTTGCTAATGATGCATTGCTTCTGGCGATTTTCTCCGAGGATGCGATTAAGAATAAACGCAATACTGAAGCCATTGAAGTTAGTCCAGATACGTTTGTATCAGCGCGTATCGTTGAGCATAAACCCGCAACGACACAATCGCTAAGCGTGGTTAGAGATCAGATCGCGGAGAAACTGAAACAACGCATGGCGGAAGCGAAGGCAATCGAAGAGGGGCAAGTGAAATTGGCTCGCTTGCAAGCAGGCGAGCGTGACGACGGTATTGTATGGGGCGATGCCAAACAGATTTCTTATATGAAATCGCAAGGCCTTGATCATGAAACGCTACGCGCGGTCTTTGCCGCAGAAACCGAAAGCTTGCCGGTTTATACCGGTGCGATCAATAGCAAAGGCGGATTCGATTTGATTCAAATCAGTAAAGTAATTGAGCCGGAAGCAATAGAGAGCGCACAGATGGAAAGTTTTACCAAACAATTGCAGCAAATGATTGCACAAGAAGAAATGACGGCTTATCTTGCTGCGGTTAGGCATCGATACGATGTCAGAGTGAAGCAGAATAGTTTCTAGCGGGTTGTACGAAAAGATGTGGGGGTTATGCATCCCCTCCCCGTGCGATTTATTCGCTAAGATTAAATGCGACAGTATTAAATCCAGCATCCACGTAAGTAATTTCTCCAGTGATTCCGCTTGCCAAATCGCTGCACAGGAAAGCGGCGACGTTTCCGACTTCGTCGATGGTTACATTGCGTCGCAGCGGAGCGACATGTTCCGTGTAACCCAATAATTTACTGAAATTGCCAATGCCCGCAGCAGCCAAAGTTTTGATCGGTCCGGCGGATATTGCGTTAACGCGTATTCCTTTAGGCCCCAAGCTGGATGCCATGAAGCGTACGTTAGCTTCCAAGCTGGCTTTAGCCAATCCCATGACGTTGTAGTTTGGCATTACGCGTATTGCGCCTAAATAACTGAGCGTTAGTAATGCGCCGTTTCTGTTTTCCATTAGCGGTAGTGCGGCCTTGGCAAGTGCGGCAAAACTATAAGCGCTGACATCGTGCGCGATGCGAAAAGCTTCGCGATTGACGCTTTCCAAATAATCACCGGTTAGCGCTTCGCGTGGAGCAAACGCGATGGAGTGAACGATGCTGTCCAATCCGTCCCATTGTTTTTGTAATTGTGCGAAGCATTGTGCGATTTGATCGTCGCTAGCCACGTCGCAAGGAAATAACAGATTGCTATCGAATTCGGCCGCAAGTTTTTCGACCCGCCCGCGTAAATCTTCATTTTGATACGTAAACGCTAACGACGCACCCTCGCGTTTCATGGCTTTTGCTATACCGTAAGCGATGGACCGGCTACTTAGCAACCCGGTGATGAGAATGCGTTTGTTGGTAAGAAATCCCATAGATTTTCCTTGTAAAATGGTGCGAATTGGCGAATTATAGCCGAATGATCCGGTACGGTGGTATCGCTCGAAGAGGCGGTGCTTATTTTAGGGACAAAAAACAAATCGGGAGTCGATTAGGTTGGCGATGGATAAAACGGTTGTTGCGGCATGGATGTTGATGAGCTTGCTGTTAATGGCGGCATGTGACCGGCAACAGTGGAATAGTCCCTATGCGGAAGCGGATGCTGAAAAAAATGTGTCGTATAGTGTTTTCTCGGAGCGACCCAAGCATCTGGATCCGGTGCAATCTTATAGTTCCAACGAGATTCAATTTACCGCGCAAATTTACGAGCCGCCGCTGCAATATCATTATTTAAAGCGGCCCTTCACGCTTATTCCGGCAACGGCGCAAGAAATTCCTGCGGTTAAGTATTTTGATGCGCATGATCGCCTATTGCCGCACGATGCGCGCACTGATGAAATTGTCTATAGCGTTTACGAAATTTCCATCAAGCCGGGGATACTGTTTCAGCCCCATCCCGCCTTTGCCATTGATGCGAGCGGTAATTGGCTGTACCACCGGTTAAGTCGCGAAGCGCTGAAATCGGTGTTTGTCTTGTCCGATTTTGCGCAAACCGGGACGCGGGAGTTGCTGGCTGAGG
Source organism: Nitrosomonas sp. (assembly GCA_023257295.1). GTDB lineage: Bacteria > Pseudomonadota > Gammaproteobacteria > Burkholderiales > Nitrosomonadaceae > Nitrosomonas. Next base: position 3,416 of record JALRCN010000110.1, read on the forward strand.
ATTATGTCTATCAAATTAAGCGACTGGCGCATCCGAAATTGCATTCGCCAATTTATGGATTGATGGTGGATTACATCGTCGGTCTGAGGATATACGCCGACACATTGAAGCAGGTGGAAAGCAATTTGCCGGGAAGCGAAACTTTTCTGGATCTTAGGAATTATGAGATGGAAGGGGTTCAGATAATCGATAGATATACCTATCGCGTCAAAATTAAAGGAAAGTATCCGCAGTTTTTATATTGGCTGGCAATGCCTTTTTTCGCACCGATTCCGTGGGAAGCCGATCGTTTTTATTCCCAGAAGGGATTGATGGAGAAAAATATCACATTGGATTGGTACCCGGTCGGAACCGGGCCGTATATGTTGACCGAGAACAATCCGAATCTTCGTATGGTGCTGGAGAGGAATCCGAATTTCCATGATGAATTTTATCCGGATGAAGGTATGCCGGGAGACGCGGAAAGAGGATTGTTGATCGACTCGGGTAAAAAATTACCTTTTATCGATAAAGTGGTATTTACGCGAGAAAAAGAAAGCATTCCGCGCTGGAATAAATTTTTGCAAGGCTATTACGATGCCAGCGGCATTGGTTCGGACAGTTTTGATCAGGCGGTGCAAATGGTGGGACAAGGCGAAGCGACGATCACGGACGAAATGGCTGCGCAGGGAATTCGACTGGAGACGACTGTGGCGGTATCCACTTATTATATGGGTTTCAATATGCTGGATCCGGTGGTTGGAGGTGGGAACGATCCGCGCGCGCAGGAGTCGGCGAGAAAATTGCGGCAGGCAATTTCAATAGCGGTGGACTACGAAGAATATATTTCCATTTTTGCCAACGGTCGCGGTATACCGGCGCATAGTCCTATTTCACCAGGTATAGCCGGTTATCGCGATGGTCAGGAAGGTATTAATCCTGTGGTATACGATTGGGTTAACGGGCAGCCGCAGCGCAAGTCATTGCGAGACGCTAAAGAATTGCTCAGGCAGGCGGGGTATCCGGATGGTATCGATCAACGAACCGGCGCGCCGTTGATTTTATATTTCGATGTTACCGCGCGGAGCGCGGAGGACAGATCAAAACTCGATTGGATGCGCAAACAATTCCAGAAGTTGAATATTCAATTGGTGGTAAGAAGCACAGATTACAATCGCTTTCAGGATAAAATCCGCAAAGGGAATGCGCAGATTTTTGAATGGGGTTGGAACGCGGATTATCCGGATCCGGAGAATTTTTTGTTTTTGCTGTATGGACCGCAACGCAAAGTCGGCAATAGCGGCGAGAATGCGGTTAATTACGATAACGCAGCGTACAATTTGTTGTTTGATCGGATGAAAAATATGGAAGATGGCGAGGAGCGGCAATCGATCATCGACGAGATGGTTAAAATTTTGCGATACGATGCGCCGTGGCTATGGGGGTATCATCCGACCGATTATGCGCTGTATCACGCTTGGTATCGGAATATCAAGCCCAACAGAGTTTCAAACAATAGTCTGAAGTATTTTAAGATTGACGCCGACCTGCGGGCGAAGAAACAAAGAGAATGGAACGAACCGATATTGTGGCCGGCGGTGCTCGTGTGCATTGTCATGATCGTGGGCCTGATACCGGCGATCATGACTTATCTACGCTATGAAAGCAGAACAGCGACGAAAAATATTTCTATCTGAATATCAACTGAATTTTTAGATGCTCAATTACATCATAAGGCGAGTAGTGTATGCGTTACCGGTTCTAATCGGTGTCAATCTGCTGACATTCGCTTTGTTTTTTGTCGTCAATACACCGGACGATATGGCGCGCATGCAACTTGGCATTAAATACGTTACACCGGAGGCGATCGAAAAATGGAAAGCCGAGCGCGGTTATAACAAGCCTCTGCTGTTTAATGCGGAAGCGGAAAAGTTGGAAAAACTGACCAGTACCATTTTTTTTGAGAAATCGGTTGCGATGTTCGTGTTTGATTTTGGGCGTTCCGACGATGGGCGGGACATTGCTCATGAAATCAGGTCACGCATGCTACCGAGTTTGGCAATCGGGCTGCCGGTGTTTGTTTTGGGATTGGTCGTTTACATTACGTTGGCGTTGTTGATGGTGTTTTTTCGCGCAACTTACATTGATTTTTGGGGGGTGGTTGTCTGCGTTGCGTTGATGTCCATTTCCACGTTGTTTTATATTATCGTCGGTCAATTTCTCGTCAGTAAGCTGTGGCATTGGGTGCCGATATCGGGCTATGGCAACGGAGCGGATGCCGCTAAATTTCTGTTGTTGCCGGTTATCGTCGGCGTGATCGGTAACGTCGGTTCGAGTGCGAGGTGGTATCGTACTGTTTTTTTAGAGGAAATGAATAAAGAGTATGTGCGTACGGCAAGAGCAAAAGGGCTGCCGGAGCGCTTGGTGTTATTCAAACATGTGCTTAGAAATGCGATGATCCCGATACTGACGGGCGCGGTCGTGGTGGTGCCCCTGCTGTTTCTCGGCAGTTTATTGATCGAATCTTTTTTTGGTATTCCGGGGCTTGGTAGTTATACCATCGACGCTATCAATTCCCAGGATTTTGCCGTTGTTCGGGCGATGGTATTTCTTGGGTCGATGCTCTATATTGTCGGTCTAATTTTGACGGATATATCATATACGTTGGTCGATCCGCGAGTGCGACTAAACTAGCGCATCGCATTTTGTGGAAAATAGACTGTTATCCCTAAGGAATTCGGTGAAATCCTCGATGAGAGGCGGCGATTCCCTATAAAACATCCTAGAAAACGGATTGACTTATAGGGACAATGCATTCATAATCAGCCGTTTCGTTCGGAGGGGTTCCCGAGCGGTCAAAGGGATCAGACTGTAAATCTGACGGCTCTGCCTTCGAAGGTTCGAATCCTTCCCCCTCCACCAAATGAACGATCATAGAAATAAAATGGAGATTGGGTGATAGTCTGCCTGGACTTATCAGATGATTGCACTTTCTTGCAAGGTTTAAAAATACGGAATAGTGCGGGTGTAGCTCAATGGTAGAGCAGAAGCCTTCCAAGCTTACGACGAGGGTTCGATTCCCTTCACCCGCTCCAAAAGGCGGAGTCGGTTTTTTGCAATTGTAAAGAATGTTATGCTTGCCCATGTAGCTCAGTGGTAGAGCACTCCCTTGGTAAGGGAGAGGTCACCAGTTCAATCCT
>JALRCN010000114.1 GCA_023257295.1 Nitrosomonas sp.
CATGGTTAACATGCCAAGCTTGTAGTACTTGGAGTCGTACCACAGCGACATGTCATAGCTTGCGCTTGATGCACTTGACGTGCCATAGGTTGTTGCCATTTTATTTGCCTCCTATTAAGTAATAGTTAATTAATAGAAAAATAGTATGGAAAGTACAGTCATCCTGCCCATACCTTTAGTTTAGACAGGTTCTTTTTCAAGAAAAGTTCCCATCTAACTTCATCCTCGATTGTGGGAATGAGTATTCGGCAATCGAGCATTATTTTGAGAATTGCTAATTCTAAGAACTAATCGTCATCTTTTTAAGTGGTTACGGTTTTGCGATTTTCGTTGCCGAATGTCTCCTGTAACAATTTTGTAAAAAATATGGCACCAAAGTGTCATTGTCATAAAACCGTAACATTCGTGCGCTATAAAGTCTCCGTCTTAGCAAAATTGTTCAATTCGAGGTCGGAGAAAGATGAAGAGTTTATTCAAATTCAGTGCAATTACCACGGCGATAATCAGTTTATATGCCCCTTTGAGTGCGAATGCACTCGATTTATATGTCGATACTAAAACCAAGCAAATTTTTGCGGAGCCTGGGCCGGGTCGAATTCATATGGGGAAGTATACAAAGGATGAGGGTGCATCCGTAAAAGCGGCGGCATCAGCGGCCGTGCCAGCTTTGGAGAGGCCAGTTGGAACACAAGCAACGTCAAGCGACGATAGTCAGATGGATGAGCGAAAAAGTAAATCAGCGGAACGCTTGGCTAGAATTGCGGAAAAAGCCGAGAAAGCAAAATTTGTTAATCAAGTTTCAGTGCTTGAAGAGCGAATGAAAGAAGTAGAGAAGATTCATGGTACTTTCGACGACCGAGGGCTGCATTGGGCGACCAAGGATGGAAATTTTTCAATGTCGCTCAATGGTCGTATTCAACCGGCCTCGCAATACAATTTTGTCAACGACCCAGATCCTGCATTCGGTGCTAGTACTGCAAACGAATTGAACAGTGGCATGAATATCCGTCGTGCACGTTTGGGCGTTGAAGGTACTTTCTTGAAGCAGTGGGATTACAAATTTGAGTATGACTTTAGTCGAGGTAACGGTACAGTCGGTTCCGGTATTACCGATGCTTTTGTGAGGCTGAATCATACCGATGCATTGTCGTACAAACTGGGGTCATTCAAAGAGCCGTTCAGTATGGAAGAAGCGGCCAGTAACCGATATCTGACGTTCATCGAACGTCATATGTCGGTCAACTCATTCGTCGACAATCCCAACACCTATAAAACCGGTATCGGTGCTAATTATGCGATCAAGCGCTGGCAAACCGGTCTTGCGTTCCAAACGGAACCGATCGGCTCTTGGTCGGCTGCATCGACTTCGGTTAATGCGAACGGCAATCAGAATCGTAACAACGGCTCTGGTGATACGGGTTGGCAGGGTATAGGTCGTATCAGCGGCAGACCATGGATGGAAGATGACACCAAATTCCTGCACCTTGGTATATCCGCCGGACATACTAATGTCAACACGCAATATCGTTCGGACGGCACTATGGTCGGTGAAGGTCAGATCGGCGGTGGTGGCGGTATGTCGTTCTTCGCCTTCCCTGGGACCAACGTAGATCGAACCAATATTTTGAATACTGGTAATTTGAGTACCGGTGCCCTGGGTGATCCTAATCGCCGTCAAGTCAGCAGCTACGATCGATTTGGTGCCGAGAGTTGGTTTAATTACGGCTCATTATCGGTGCAAGGTGAATACTTGCGCACCAATATCAATGGTGTCGGATACGATAGCGAACATTTAACTGGTTATTATGGTTTCATCAGCTACTTCTTAACTGGCGAATCCAAGGCATACCATGTTAGAAACGGCGCGGCAAATCGCATTCGCCCCAATCGCCCATTTCAGCTTAATGGTCCTGGCTGGGGTGCATGGGAACTTGCCTTTGGATATGATTATATCGACATGAATTCCGGTGTCATCACAGGCGGTAAAGCCGATATGATTCGCTTCGGCTTAAACTGGTATCCGCATTCCAACGTAAAATTCCAAGCCAATGTTGTTCATATGCTGGATATCAATACGGCTAGAACCCCTATGGGTAATACCGGTGGTTATTCCGGTGGCGCCGGTGCACGTACCCATGGTTGGGATAATGGCAATTTCAGTGCCTTCTTGACGCAGTGGACGATTGATTTCTAAGCGACTTGGGTGGGAAATTTAGTGGTATATATAACGGGGATTCGGATTTTTTCGAATCCCCGTTTTAATTAAGGTGCTGTCATTATTTTGAAAAATCGTTAACATTCTATTTTCAGTGGTTCGGTGCCGATAGCAGTCATCTCAAACAGGAGGATGAAATGCCACAATTGCAAATGATTCAATTGCTGAAGATGCTTGTTTTGTTTGGAGCGCTTGGCGGCGCTTTCAGCGCGACTGCGCAGTCTGTTATCAAAATAGACGGTTCCAGTACCGTCTATCCGGTTACTAAAGCGGTTGCGGAAAAATTCCAAGCTGCAAAAAAGGATGCGGCGGTTGTGGTGGTGGATATTTCCGGCAGCGGCGGCGGCTTTAAGAAATTTTGCCGAGGCGAGATCGATATCGTGAATGCTTCTCGTCCGATTCTGAAACATGAAATGGAAGACTGCAAAAAATTCGGTGTGCAATATGTGGAAATCCCGGTAGCCTTCGATGCGTTAACGGTGGCGGTCAACCCGGAAAATTATTGGGCTGCCGCGATGACGGTCACGGAATTGAGGCGAATCTGGGAGCCTGCCGCGCAAGGCAAAATAACGCACTGGAATCAGATCAATCCGGCCTGGCCTGCAGAAGCGATTAAGCTGTATGGAGCGGATAGGGATTCCGGGACTTACGATTATTTTACCGAAGCGATTGTCGGCAAAGCGAAGTCCAGCCGCACTGATTTTACTAAATCCGAGAACGACAAGGTGTTGGTCGAAGGCGTGGGCGGCGATAAATACGGACTGGGTTTTTTCGGTTTTGCGTATTATGTTGAGGGCCAGAATAAAGTCAGCGCGGTTGCAATCAATAACGGTAAAGGCAAGGGCGCTATTTTGCCATCGGCTGAAACAGTTGAAGACGGCAGTTATCAGCCTCTATCCCGTCCCATTTTTATTTATGTCAGCATGAAAGCGGCTGAGGAAAAAGAAATCAAGGCGTTTGTCGAGTTCTATATGAAGCATGCGCTATTGCTGGTAAAAGAAGTCAAATTCTTCCCGTTGCCGCCGAGGGCTTATGCCACGATGTTGGATCATTTCAACAAAAAAAGAGTGGGCACGATATTTAATGGCATGCCAGTGATCGGTTTGACCATCGATGAGCTGATCAGGCGCGAGGGGCGTCTCGAGTACGATAATTATTAGAAGCGTTTGTGTGTTTAAGCTCGGGAGTGCAATAAGGTATACTGCACTTTTTTAAAATTACCCCGGTTAATTTATGAGCGATTATCTTTTTACATCCGAATCCGTTTCCGAAGGACATCCGGATAAGGTTGCAGATCAAATTTCTGATGCTGTTCTGGATGCAATTCTGACGCAGGATCCTAACGCGCGCGTGGCGTGCGAGACATTATGCAGTACGGGTTTGATTGTTTTGTCGGGAGAAATAACGACCCACGCTTCCGTTGATTACAATATCATCGCACGCGAAACCGTTAAGAATATCGGTTATACCAGCTCGAACATCGGCTTCGATTCCACCACTTGTGCAGTTTTAACAGCTTTTAATAAGCAATCTCCCGACATTGCGCAAGGCGTGACCAGGGAAGAAGAAATGGAGCAGGGCGCAGGCGATCAAGGTTTGATGTTCGGTTATGCGTGCGATGAAACGCCGCAATTGATGCCGATGCCGATTTTCTATGCGCATCGCTTGGTTGAGCGCCAAGCTGAGTTAAGAAAAAATGGCCAATTGAAGTGGCTGCGCCCGGATGCCAAATCGCAAGTTTCGGTGCGCTATCAGAATGGTAAGCCCAGCAGTATCGAAACGGTTGTGATTTCGACGCAGCATGACCCCGATATTTCGCATAAAGCATTGTCGGAAGCTGTGATCGAAGAAATTATTAAGCCGGTATTGCCAGCCGCCATGATCAGTAGCCGTATCAATTATCTGGTGAATCCGACCGGACGTTTTGTGGTCGGCGGGCCGATGGGCGATTGCGGGTTGACGGGCCGTAAGATCATTGTCGACAGCTACGGCGGCGCGGCGCATCACGGCGGCGGCGCATTTTCCGGCAAAGATCCTTCCAAGGTGGATCGTTCGGCGACCTATGCCGGGCGTTATGTGGCGAAAAATATCGTCGCTGCGGGAATTGCCAGCAAATGCGAAGTGCAAGTTGCTTATGCAATCGGTGTGGCAAGACCGGTGTCATTGATGGTGAATACCTTCGGTACCGGTAAAATTGCCGATGAAAAAATTGCGCAACTGATCGAGAAACATTTCGATTTGCGTCCGCGCGGTATTATTCATGCGCTGAATTTATTGCGCCCGATTTATGCAAAAACGGCAGCATACGGTCATTTCGGACGCGAACTCCCCGACTTTACTTGGGAAGCTACCGATAAAGCCGCGCAACTGCGTGCGGATGCGGGGCTGTAATTTTTAGGGGCATTTGCCGACAATAAACATTCCAATCCAATCTCCATACTGCTGAGGAGCGCTGCAACGGTTTGATTCGTGAGGCTCAGTAGTGCTGGATTTCGTAATAACGGCGCTCGTTCATATTTTAGGAGAATACTATGAACGCTGTGCTCAATCCTTCCAACGACTATAAAGTTGCCGATATTGCCTTGGCGGAGTGGGGTCGTAAAGAAATCGCCATTGCGGAAACGGAAATGCCGGGTTTGATGGCGTTGCGCAAAGAGTATGCCGGGCAAAAGCCGCTGACGGGTGCACGGATTGCCGGTTCTTTGCACATGACAATCCAAACGGCCGTGTTGATCGAGACACTGACCGCATTAGGCGCCGAAGTGCGCTGGGCTTCATGCAATATTTTTTCGACCCAGGATCACGCCGCTGCAGCCATTGCTGCAAAAGGAATACCCGTATTTGCCTACAAAGGCGAATCGTTGCAAGATTATTGGGATTACGCACATCAAATTTTCGAGTGGCCTAATGGTGTCGGCGCCAATATGATTTTGGACGACGGCGGCGACGCCACGCTGCTGTTGATTCTCGGCAGCAAAGCCGAGAAAGATCTGGCGTTAATCGCCAATCCGGGCAATGAAGAAGAAACGGTGCTGTTTGCTGCGATCAAAAATAAGCTGGCCAGCGATCCAAGTTGGTATTCCAGAAACCTTGCCAGAATCCGCGGTGTGACCGAAGAAACCACTACCGGCGTGCATCGCTTGTACGAAATGCACAAAAACGGTGAGCTGCCATTCCCAGCGTTCAATGTTAACGATTCGGTGACCAAATCGAAATTCGACAATCTTTACGGCTGCAGGGAATCGCTGGTCGATGGCATCAAGCGTGCCACCGATGTGATGATTGCCGGAAAAATTGCAGTGGTTTGTGGTTACGGCGATGTCGGAAAAGGCTGTGCGCAATCGCTGCGTGGTTTGGGGGCGACAGTTTGGATTACTGAAATCGATCCGATATGCGCATTGCAGGCGGCGATGGAAGGTTATCGTGTGGTTACGATGGACGATGCTTGCAGTCAGGCGGATATTTTCGTCACCGCGACCGGTAATTTGCGTGTCATTACGCATGACCACATGGTCAGTATGAAAGATCAGGCGATTGTATGCAATATCGGGCATTTCGATTCGGAAATCGATATCGCATCGATTCAGAAATACTCGTGGGAAAATATCAAACCGCAAGTCGATCATGTGATTTTTCCAACGGGACGGCGCATCATCGTGTTGGCGCAAGGCAGATTGGTCAATCTCGGTTGTGCAACCGGGCATCCATCGTTTGTGATGTCCAGCTCGTTTACGAATCAGGTATTGGCGCAGCTTGAGTTGTGGCAGAACGGCGCGAATTACCAGCGGAATGTTTATGTGCTGCCGAAACATCTGGATGAAAAAGTGGCGCGGCTGCACCTTGGAAAGCTTGGCGTAAAACTTACGGAGCTGACCGACGAGCAAGCCAAGTATCTGGGCTTGAGCAAGAGTGGGCCTTATAAACCGGGAATGTATCGTTACTGATTATTCATGATGGGCGGCTTCGGCCTGTTAAGGTACAAACGGAGCCGCACCGAATCACATCGATGGATTTGTCGAGATGGAATCACAAAAAAAATTTCCTCCTGCATTCAGTTTTGAGCTTTTCCCGCCACAAACGCCTGAAGGCGTGGATAAATTAAGATTAACCCGCCAGCGGCTTGCGCAATTGCATCCCAAATTTTTTTCCGTTACTTTCGGCGCAGGCGGTTCGACGCGCGAACGGACATTGGAAACCGTGCTGGAAATTCAAACGGAAGGGCATACGGTCGCGCCGCATCTGTCGTGCATCGGATCGACGCAGCAGAACATCCGCGCCATCCTGGAGAGATACCGGCAAGCGGGCATTTGTCATATCGTTGCATTGCGCGGTGATTTGCCTTCCGGAATGGCGCAAGCGGGGGAATTCCGCTATGCCAGCGAATTGGTCGCATTTATTCGGCAAGAATTCGGCGATGCGTTTCACATCGATGTAGCGGCTTATCCGGAATATCATCCGCAAGCGCGTTCCGCGCAAGCCGATTTCGATAACTTCAAGCGTAAAATAGAAGTCGGTGCCAATTCGGCGATTACCCAGTATTTCTATAACGCCGACGCGTATTATCATTTCGTTGATTTGTGCGAATCGTCGGGGTTGCATATTCCCGTTGTGCCCGGAATCATGCCGATCAATAAATTTTCTCAGTTGGTGCGATTCTCGGATACGTGCGGCGCCGAAATACCGCGCTGGATTCGCAAAAAACTGGAAGGCTATAGCGACGATACCGCGTCGATTCAAGCATTTGGTCTGGATATTGTCTCCGATCTTTGCGAGCGATTGCTGAAGGCAGGGGCGCCCGGATTGCATTTCTACACGTTAAATTCAGCCAACTTGCCGTCCATCATTTGGCAACGGCTCAATCTCAGCATAAGCGCCGGATAATCTCCAGGAAATCGAATGTGCGTATCGGTATGCGAAGCGATCTTTTTCCTGATCGCTTCCGGCGGTATATAATGCGCATCAATATTCTGATTAAAATCGTAAAGCATGAGGTTTCGTTATGAAAAAGAAAAAAACCGGTTCGGATAAGGCAACGGTTGAAAAAGTAGTGAGTGAAGCGCAAACACTCGAGCAGGATTTGATCCCTGAAACGGAAACTGCGGATATTTCGACCATGGATGCTTGCATTGCGCACGCCAAAACGGTCAAACATACCCAGCAGGAGCTTATCAAAAACAAGGATTACGATTTTGCACCCGAATTCAAAGAAATGACGATGCAATTGTATTTGTTTGGTGTGATGTGGAAATTCTCGGAGAAGCTTGGCAATGTCGACGATGCACGCGATTTGGCCTTTGCGGCCTTGAAGGCGATGTTAATTGAAGAGGGTTTGCAAAAACAGAAAGCGGAGAGGCGCATCGAGTTTTTACAGAAGATGTCCAAAATCGATGGTGATCACGATGCCTTGGCCGTGGCGATCGGTTACGAATCCGAGCCTGACGACAACAGCCTGGCGGAAGTTTTTGATCACTACATCGACGATGTGCAAGTATCGGGCGCGTTCTGGAGATTATACGATCGCGGTAGGAAAATCATGCTGTATGGCGGATTGGGCATAGCCTTTGTCGTCATTTGGTTCGTTACGCTGTTTCTGCCCGGTAATAGCGCACTTTCGATACTGGCGGCAGGACTCATTGCAGCGGCATTGTTCGTGATACCGGTGTTTTTAATCGGAATCTTTATTTATCGCACTAAAATTAAAAAAGCAAAGCAAGCGGGATAGTGGCGTTTACCAGGTTCCCGGCGTCCGGCGGATTTAAGTAAATCCGCCTTCGATTTTCATACAATTAATTGCTGGCATACGAATGAGCGCTCAAATCATCGATGGCAAAAAAACAGCCGAATTAGTGCGCGCCGAATGGAAACTGCGAGCTGACAAGCTGATTCAATCGGGAATCAAGCCTGGGTTGGCGGTTATTATCGTTGGTGACAATCCGGCATCGGCCATTTATGTCAAAAACAAAGTCAAGGCTTGCAGCGATGTGGGCATTTATTCGGAAGTCCATAGTTTTGGAAAAGATGCCAAGCAGAGCGACGTGCTCGATTGTATCCAGGCATTGAATGAAAATCCCAATATCCATGGCATGTTAGTGCAATTGCCGCTGCCGCCGCATTTTGAGAACAATCGCGTCATTGCGTCGATTGCCATTGAAAAAGATGTGGACGGCTTCCATCTATACAATGTGGGTGCGCTGGTTACCGGAAATACCGTTTTTCCTCCTTGCACACCCTATGGGGTAATGACGATGCTGGATCGGTATGCCATTCCCATTGAAGGGCGGCATGCGGTCGTGGTCGGACGAAGCAATATCGTCGGTAAGCCGATGGCATTGATGCTTCTGGAGCAAGGCGCGACAGTAACCATCTGTACATCGAGAACGCGCGATTTGGCGCAATTTACCCAAAGCGCGGATATTCTGGTGGTGGCGACCGGCAGGCCGCGCATGATTACGGCAGCGATGGTAAAAAAGGGCGCTGTCGTCATCGATGTTGGTATTAATCGCTTGAGCGACGGAACGTTGTGCGGCGATGTCGATTTTGAACCGGTTAAGGAAATTGCCGGTTTTATTACGCCGGTCCCCGGCGGTGTCGGCCCAATGACGATTACTATGCTGTTGTGCAATACCATTTTGGCTGCGGAACGCGCCCAAGCGGGTATTAAAATCCGCTAACCGGTTAACCTTTGACGAGTATATTTGGACATGGAGCAGCAACCCGATATTGATCCGCAGGAAACGCAGGAGTGGCTGGATGCGCTGGATTCGGTCATCGCTAATGGCGGCGGCGAACGTGCCCATTTTTTATTGCAAAGATTGATTGAGAAAGCACGCCGTTCCGGTACTTATTTGCCATTCAGCGCTACTACGGCTTATATCAATACCATTCCGCCTGGTAAGGAAGAGCATCCGCCCGGCAATAGCGCCATCGAACATCGCATCCGATCGTATGTGCGTTGGAATGCCATGGCCATGGTATTGCGTGCCAATAAAACGACCAATGTCGGCGGCCATATCGCTAGCTTTGCTTCCGCAGCGACGCTTTATGACGTCGGTTATCACCATTTCTGGCATGCGCCGTGTGAGACGCATGGCGGGGACTTGGTGTATTTGCAAGGCCATTCTTCTCCCGGTGCCTATGCGTACGCTTTTTTGTCGGGTGAGTTAAGTCAGGAGCAGTTGGATAATTTTCGTCAGGAAGCCGGGGGCAATGGGTTATCGTCTTATCCACATCCTTGGTTGATGCCGAATTTCTGGAAGTTTCCAACAGTTTCGATGGGATTGGGGCCGTTGATGGCGATTTATCAGGCGCGCTTCATGAAATATTTGGACAGTCGCGGAATGGTCAATACCGAAGGCCGGAAAGTCTGGGCGTTCATGGGTGATGGCGAAATGGATGAACCCGAATCGTTGGGCGCGATTCCATTGGCATCACGTGAGAATCTAGATAACCTGATTTTTGTCGTCAATTGCAATCTGCAGCGGCTAGATGGTCCGGTGCGAGGAAATAGCAAAATCATTCAAGAGTTGGAGGGAGCGTTTCGCGGTGCCGGATGGAACGTGATCAAAGTGATCTGGGGTTCTTATTGGGATCCATTGTTGGCCCGTGATACCAAAGGCTTGCTGCAGAAACGCATGATGGAATGCGTGGACGGAGAATATCAAAATTTTAAGGCGCGCGACGGCGCTTATGTGCGCGAGCATTTCTTCGGGAAATACCCGGAATTGCTGGAAATGGTTGCCAATATGTCGGATGACGATATTTGGCGCTTAAACCGGGGTGGGCACGATCCTTACAAAGTGTACGCAGCTTATGCCGCAGCGGTGAAGCATAAAGGCCAGCCAACGGTAATTTTGGCTAAAACCATCAAGGGATACGGCATGGGCGAAGCGGGCGAGGCGCAAAACATTACCCATCAGCAAAAGAAAATGGGAACGACTTCGCTCAAGGCTTTCCGCAATCGCTTCGGTTTGGATATTCCGGACGACAAGATCGATGAAGTGCCTTATCTTACTTTTCCAGAAGATTCACCGGAATTCAAATACCTGAGGGAACGTCGCCAAGCGCTGGGAGGCGCGTTTCATCGCCGCAAATCCAAAGCACAAGCTTTGCAAGTGCCGCCGCTATCGGCATTCGAGGCTTTGCTGAAAGCCAGCGGGGAAGGACATGAATCGTCGACGACGATGGCTTTTGTCCGTATTCTGAGTATCCTGGTAAAAGACAAGCAGATCGGTAAGCACGTTGTGCCGATCGTTGCCGACGAATCGCGTACTTTCGGCATGGAAGGCATGTTCCGGCAATTGGGCATTTGGTCGTCGGTGGGGCAATTGTATACACCGCAGGATGCCGACCAATTGATGTATTACAAGGAAGACAAGCACGGACAGATTCTGCAAGAAGGTATTAACGAGGCAGGCGCGATGTCGTCGTGGATTGCCGCAGCGACGTCGTATAGCACGCACGGCATTCAGATGATTCCATTCTTTATTTTTTATTCGATGTTCGGGTTTCAGCGCATCGGCGATTTGGCCTGGGCTGCCGGGGATATGCGCTGCCGGGGTTTTTTGCTCGGCGGTACGGCGGGACGCACCACATTGAACGGCGAAGGATTGCAACATGAGGATGGGCACAGTCATATCGTTGCGTCGACGATTCCGAATTGCGTATCGTACGATCCGGCGTTCGCCTACGAATTGGCCGTGATCGTCCAAGACGGTTTGCGGCGCATGTATCGGGAGCAGGAAGATGTTTATTACTACATCACGGTAATGAATGAAAATTACCCGCATCCTGAAATGCCGTCCGATGCCGAGAAAAATATTTTAAAAGGCATGTACCGGCTGCATGCGGGAGACGATAGCGCTGGTACGTTGCGCGTTCGGTTATTGGGTGCGGGAACGATTTTGCGGGAAGTGATCGCCGCGAGCGAGATTCTGAAACACGAGTATCGAGTGAATGCGGATGTCTGGAGCGTTACCAGTTTTAATGAGCTCAGGCGCGAGGCTTTGGATGTGACGCGCTGGAATATGCTGCATCCCTGTCAGCCGCCTAAAGCGTCGCATGTCGAGACTTGTTTGCAAGGCAATGCCGATCCCGTGATCGCTGCGACCGATTATATGAAAATTTACGCCGATCAAATTCGCGAATTCGTTCCCGGAAAATATCATGTGTTGGGAACGGACGGTTTCGGCCGCTCCGATACGCGGGAAAAATTGCGGCATTTCTTTGAGGTCGACCGGTTTTATGTCGTGGTTGCAGCGCTGAAGGCATTGTCGGACGAGGGGAAGATTGCTCCCGGCGTGGTTGGTGAGGCGATGAGCAAATACCGCATCGATCCCGAAAAGCCGAATCCGGCGATCAGTTAATCGAGGAAAACCGTGGATCAGATAAGAACAGTCGTTGTCCCGGATATTGGCGACTTTAAGGACGTACCCGTTATCGAGGTGTTGGTCAAAGTTGGGGATGCCGTTCAAGCGGAAGATTCGTTGGTGACGCTGGAATCGGACAAGGCCACAATCGATATTCCGTCGCCTTATCGCGGTGTCGTTAAAGAAATTCTGGTTAAAGCGGGTGATAAGCTGTCGGAAGGTGTGGCAATACTAAGGATTGCAGTATCGGACGCAGTGCAATCGGAAGCGTCAGAGACAACAGTAGTTGAAAAGCCAGTTGCTCCTCAAGTTTCTGCTCCCATCGCACCCGCAGCGGCGGCTGCGCCAACTGCGTCAATCGTACCCGCTTCCTCGCTTTCGCCCATTGCGGTTTCTGCCAAAGCGTACGCCAGTCCGTCGATTCGACGCTTTGCGCGGGAATTGGGTGTGAATCTCGATTTGGTCACGGGTAGCGGTCTCAAGCATCGTATTCGTAAGGAAGACGTTCAGGCTTATGTTAAGAATGAATTATCCAAAACAAAGGGTGGAGGTGTAGGGGGAGCGCTCAATTTGCTGCCGTGGCCGCAAGTCGATTTTGCGAAGTTTGGTCCGATCGAATTGAAATCGCTGACGCGTGTCCGGCAGATTTCTGGTGCCAATTTACACCGCAACTGGGTGATGATCCCGCATGTAACACAGTTTGACGAGGCCGATATCACCGACTTGGAAGCTTTGCGTAAAGAATCCAACGAGCATGCCAAGGACAATCGAGCGAAACTGACGTTGCTGGCTTTCTTGATGAAAGCACTGATTGCGCCGCTGAAGAAATTTCCCGAGTTTAATGCATCGCTTGATAATACTGTCGGCGGTGAACTCAGTTTGATCGTCAAACACTATTACCATATCGGTTTTGCTGTGGATACTGCTATCGGGTACCTTTAGCTCCGCTGGGATGTCTCAGTCGATACCCTCCCCCTTGCGGGGAGGGATCAAGGGTGGGGGTAGACTAGCCTATATAGCGGGGCTTTCGCACCCCCTCCCAACCTCCCCCGTCAAGGGGGAGGTGCCGCTCATTGGTACCGGCAAGTGCGTGCGAAATCCTAACCAAGAGGCTCTAACGGGTCCACCAACTC
>JALRCN010000211.1 GCA_023257295.1 Nitrosomonas sp.
TGCGAGCTTCCGGCGCGAAAAATACATTCCGCGCGGCGGCCCCGACGGCGGAGACGGCGGTCGCGGCGGCAGTATTTTTGCGGTTGCGGACCGCAACATTAATACGCTGATCGATTATCGCTTCGCACGCATCCATCGTGCCAGGAATGGTCAAAATGGCCAGGGCTCAGATCGCTATGGCAAAAGCGCCGACGATATTTTGTTACGTATGCCGGTCGGTACGCTGATTAAGGACATCCACACCGGGGAAACAGTCGCGGACCTGGTTCGCGACCAACAAAAAGTGCTGCTCGCCAAAGGTGGTAACGGCGGCATCGGTAATCTACACTTCAAATCCAGCACCAATCGCGCGCCGCGCCAATTTACCCATGGCGAGCCGGGACAGGAATTCGAATTAAAACTGGAATTGAAGGTGCTCGCCGACGTCGGATTGCTTGGCATGCCCAATGCCGGAAAATCCACATTGATCCGCGCGGTCTCCGCTGCACGCCCGAAAGTGGCCGATTACCCGTTTACCACGCTGCACCCCAATTTAGGCGTGGTACGCGTCGATCATAATCGCAGCTTCGTCATGGCGGATATACCGGGACTCATCGAGGGCGCAGCCGAAGGCATCGGTCTTGGGCATCGTTTTCTAAAGCATTTGGCCCGCACCCGGCTGATACTGCATGTCGTCGACATGATGCCGCCGAACGAAGAAATCGACCTTGTTCACGAAGCGCAAGCACTCGCTCAGGAATTGCAAAAATACGACGAAATGTTATATCAAAAACCGCGCTGGATGGTTTTAAACAAAACCGACATGATGCCTGCGGAACAACGCGAAGAAATTTGCCGACAATTTATCGGAAAGCTTGGCTGGCAAGGCGAATATTTCATTATTTCCGCGTTGACAGGAGAGGGTTGCAAACAATTGACCTATGCCATCATGGAGTATCTGGAAAAAAACATGCCGCCGCCTGAACAAGATAACGCCGCTCAAGAAAACGAATTATTGAATCCATGCTAAGTCAAACACGCCGTATCGTCATCAAAGTAGGTAGCAGCCTGGTCACCAATCAAGGCAAGGGACTCGATCACGCTGCACTGGCCCGCTGGGCGGCGCAAATTGCCGCGCTGAAGCAAATGGACAAGGAAATCGTTTTAGTTTCATCGGGTGCAATCGCCGAAGGCATGCAACGCTTGGGCTGGGATACCCGGCCTACCGCGCTGTACGAATTGCAAGCGGCGGCGGCGGTCGGTCAAATGGGCTTGGCGCAAGCATACGCATCCGGTTTTTCCCAATATGGCCTGCAAACCGCGCAAGTGCTGCTGACGCATGAAGATTTGTCCAACCGGAAACGCTATCTCAATGCGCGCTCGACGCTCACCGCACTGCTGAAGCTCAACATCATTCCCATCATCAACGAAAACGACACCGTTGCGACCGACGAAATCCGCTTTGGCGACAATGACACGCTGGCGGCGCTGGTAACCAATCTGATTGAAGCCGATGCACTGGTGATCCTGACCGATCAAGCCGGTTTGTATACCAGCGATCCGCGCAAGGATCCGGCTGCAAAATTATTACCCGAAGTCCATGCAGGCGATCCCGCATTGGAAAAAATGGCGGGGGGCGTTGGCAGCACCATCAGTCGCGGCGGCATGCAAACCAAGGTCATCGCCGCAAAACGCGCGGCGCGCAGCGGCGCGGATACCATCGTGGCATCCGGACATGAAGAAAATATACTGATCCGTTTAAGCAACGACGAGTCCATCGGCACCCGCTTTCTGGCCAAAGTTCCGGTATTAGCCGCTCGCAAACAATGGCTTGCCGATTATTTGCAAGTGAAAGGTTACGTTACATTGGATCGCGGCGCCATAAAGGCATTGATCGCCGACGGAAAAAGCCTATTGCCGATTGGCGTCGTCGGTGTCGATGGCGAATTTGAACGCGGCGAAACAGTATCCTGCCTGGATGAGGAAGGCAGAGAAATCGCTCGCGGGCTGATCAACTATAGCGCGATTGAGACACAAAAAATTCTTCGGCGCGCCAGCACTGAAATCGAAGCAATTTTAGGCTATGTCGACGAACCGGAACTGATCCATCGCAACAATCTGGTTCTACTGTAATCTCTAGCAATTCCCTGTCATGGTATTCGACAAAGCCGCACAACGTATCGCCGCTATCGACTGGTTGCGCGGGATTGTCATGGTGTTAATGGCACTCGATCATACTTCCTGGTTTTTCAACGAACAACGCATTTTTGCCGACTCGATATTGCTTTACGAACCCGGCACGCTGTTCGCTTCCGATCAATTTCTCACCCGCTGGGTTACGCATATTTGCGCACCCACTTTTATATTCCTAGCCGGAACATCGATTGCGATCAGCAACTTCCAGCGGCAACAGCAAGGCATAAATGACGCCGTCATTGATCGCGAATTGCTATTGCGCGGCGCATTCATCGCCCTGCTCGATCTGACTGTATTCTCATTGGCTTCCGGCAAGCCCATTTTACAAGTGCTGTATGCCATCGGCATTAGCATGATGCTCATGGTGCATTTGCAGCGCCTCGGCATCCGGGTGGTTTTATTCCTGTCGCTTCTGATCATTGCAGGCGGCGAATTACTACTCATGACATTTTGGCAGCCTCATGGCGAAATCCCGCTGTGGTTAGCGTTTACTTTCGCACCGGCATTCAGCGAAAACTACACCGTGTTATACCCGGCATTCCCGTGGCTCGGTATCATGATGCTGGGCTGGGTATTCGGGCAATGGCTTATTTTCCATCCGGCGGATTCAAGAATGCCGGACCGCCTGCTGATAACCATCGGCTGGTTTGCATTGGCATTGTTTGTGGTAATTCGCGGCTTGGATGGCTACGGCAATATGTTCATGCATCTGGAAGGTAACACCTTGGTGCAATGGCTGCACGTCAGCAAATACCCGCCCAGTCTGGCTTATACCTTGCTGGAATTGGGTTTGATGGCGATCGTTTTATCGCTTCTGATCCGCTTGGAATCGATCAAGCACAAAATCCATCCGAATGGGCCGGTTCTCATTTTCGGCCAAACCGCACTGTTTTTCTATTTGGCGCATTTCTGCGTTCTTGCGGCGTTACGCCCGTTGCTCGAACGCGGCGGCTTGGAACAGACTTATTGGATTACGCTATTGGTATTGATTATTCTGTATCCGATTTGCCGCTTCTATCGCAACTTGAAATGGAAACATCCGCAAAGTCTGCTGCGTTTTTTATGAACCGGTATCGATAAAATTCGTTCCATTTCCTCTTTTCTCTATTCAGTGCTCGTTCAGATTGACCGGCGTAGATTGTTCCACATCAGGAATCTTCCTGGAACAGACACGAGAGGAAAATATCATGGACACCAAAATGACAAAACTAACCGGCTTGGCACTGGCTGCACTACTAACAATCGCGTTGGCAGCCCCCTCTTTAGCGGAGGCCGGCAGAGGACATCATCGTCATGGCCATCATCACAGTCATCACGACCATCGCCATGGCGGATACAACTATATTTATAGCCAGCCATATGGCTACTACCGCCCTGCATATCCGCAGCACTATTCTGCGCCAGTGTATGCTGTTCCTCCTCACATGATGATGGGGATTAATACCGGCCATACCAGCTTTATGATACGCTTCTGACACAAAATGCTGAGGCAGACGCAACAAGACCGCGATTGCCTCAGCATGATTATAAATACTCCAATACCGGGAGGCTGCTTCGCGATGAAAAAATGGCAAAAAATACTAATCGCAACGCTGATCGCGGCAAATACCGCCAGCCCGGCGTTGGTTATCGCTCGTACCGATGCCACTCACTATTACCGAACTGCCAACGCCGCATCCAACACCATTACCGAAGAAAAAGCCATCCGGATCGCGAAGCAGCACATCAAAGGCCGCGTGCTGGCCATTAATCTTTCCGATCATATCTATCGCATCAAAATACTCGATTATCAGGGATCGATGCATATCGTCCTGGTTGATGCAACGGATGGCATGATTCTATCGACTCATTAGCCCGGACAAACGCAAACCCGATCAAGTTATCTTAAATTTTTAATCAATTTAAAATGCGTATTCTCGTCATTGAAGATGAAATCAAATTGCAAAACCAGATCCGTCAGAATTTGGAATCGGCGGGTTATATGGTCGACACTTGCGGCGATGGCAACGAAGGTTTGTTTTTTGCCACGGAATATCCTATCGATGCGGCGATTATCGATATCGGGCTGCCTGGAAAATCGGGTTTGGAAATCATCAAAACCTTACGTGAGCGAGGCAGTTTATTGCCTATCCTGATCTTGACCGCTCGCAGCAGTTGGCAAGACAAGGTACAGGGATTGGAAATGGGCGCCGACGATTACTTGACCAAGCCGTTTCAAATGGAAGAGCTGCAAGCAAGAATCAGAGCACTGCTGCGCCGTTCCACCGGCATACCGCAAACCATCCTTAAATGCGGGCCTATCGCCATTGATGTTACTGCGCAAACTGTTACCGTTAACTCGGAACCCATCGAATTAACCTCATTTGAATATCGCCTACTCGAAGAATTGATCCGTCATCACGGTGAAGTTCTTTCCAAACATGCCCTTTCGGATTATCTTTATCCGCACGATGAAGATCGAGACAGCAATGTGCTCGAAGTCATGATCGGGCGCTTGCGCCGCAAATTGGATCCCGGCGGCACATTAAATCCGATCGAAACAATGCGCGGGCGCGGTTACCGCTTTACCCTGCCGTGCGATAAGCACACATGAAATCGCTCAGTCGGCGCATTTTGTCCAGCGCCATGCTGGTGCTGATTATTTTCACCATCGGCATTGCTTGGGGGTTGGATCGGGCTTTTTACGACAGCGCGCGGCTCGGCGTACAAGACCGGTTATTCGCAAAACTACTGATGTTGATGGGCGATACCGAAGTGGAGGAATCCGGAGAATTGGATGTACCGACCAATCTGCTCGATGCGGAATTTGGGCATGTCAATTCGGATACCTATGCATTTATCATCGATCATACTCAGACCATCGCCTGGCGTTCGACATCGTCACTTAATGCGAAAATCCCGGAATTACATTTGCTAGAAAAAGGCAAGAAAGAATTCTCGCAAATCGCCCTTGATGGCAAGCCTTATTTCATCTACAACTACGGCATTGTCTGGGAAACGCAATCCGGCAATTACCCGCTCACATTCGTCGTGATAACCGATGCCACCCTTTTTGAGGATCAAATAGAACGCTACCGTGAGGATCTTTGGGGATGGTTAGCGCTTATGGTTGTTTTTTTATTGGTCACGCAAATGCTGGTATTGCGTTGGGGGCTTCAACCATTGCGCAAAGTCTCGGTAGAATTGGCCACCATTGAATCCGGCCAACAGGAAAACGTGAAAGGCGATTATCCCAGTGAATTGAAACTGCTGACCGACAGCATTAATTCATTGATAAATCACGAACATAAACAGCAAAAACGTTATCGCAACGGCTTGGCGAATCTGGCGCATAGCCTTAAAACGCCGCTTGCCGTACTGCAAGGCGCGATCAATAGCGATGAAGACGAAACGTTGCGGCGCAAAACAATCCATGAGCAAATCGACCGTATCGATAATATCATTCAATATCAATTACGCCGCGCCGCAACTGCGGGCAGCTCACCGGGTATGGGATTGGTAATGCTGCATCCGCTGGCGATCAGGATCGTCAATACCGTACAAAAGGCTTACCGCAACAAGCAACCTGACGTAACCATTGCCATCGACGACAGCATCGGCCTGCGCATCGATGAGGGCGATCTGATGGAATTGCTTGGCAATCTGATCGACAACGCCTTCAAATGGTGCCGGAACCGCATAGAACTTTCCGCTTATCACCGCGACAATCAAGTGATCATTCAAGTCAAAGACGACGGCCCTGGCATCGATCCGCAGCAAATCGCCAGGATATTGGAGCGCGGCGTACGCGCCGATCAATCCACACCGGGGCATGGCATCGGCTTGGCCATCGTGCGCGACATCATGCAGGTTTACGAAGGAGAATTGTCCATCGAAAACAATCCGCCCGGCGGTGCCTGCGTTACACTCCGGTTAAAGAGAAATAAGTAATAATGGCGACTTATGTCGGCGCTTCCCTAAATCAGGCTTTGATCAACGTCCAAAAGCCTATCGCAATAAAGCCTATCCCCGCAATATAGTGCAAGTATTTTACATTGATGGTTTCAGACATTGCACTACCCGCAAAAACTCCCAGCGCGGAAGTCGCGATCAATGCCAGTGATGCACCGACAAATACCGTTAACCGGCTCACTTCCTTGTCAGCAGCAAACAACATGGTCGTCAATTGCGTTTTATCGCCCAGTTCGGCGATGAATACCGTGGCAAAAACAGTGAGCAATATTTTGTAGTCCATTCCCCAGTAAGCACAAAAACAAAAACGATTAATAAAGACGGCGATTCATTTGGATTTCCAAGCATCATAACACCTGAAAAACCACATCGCTCACGGATAACGCAGTCGATTGTTGCATCGCACCGACAAATGTGATGCTCGCGACATTATCGACGAAGTTGACCACGATGTCGTTGTTTTGCACATTAACCCCGGTAATATAAACCGCCAATTGGTCAAAGTTTTGGATGCCCAGTTGCGTATTGAAAGCAACTTTATCGACACCCGGAACAAAATCCTGAAAAATAAAATAGCCTACGTTCGTCAAACCGAAAATATCCGAGCCTGCGCCGCCGATCATGGTATCGCTACCCAATTGCCCGACTAAAATATCATTCCCGGCATTTCCACTTAACACATTATCGCCGCTGTTTGCGATCAATTTATCGTCGGCGGAACCGCCGCGCGCACGCTCAATGGCCGTATTCAACCCAAGCGAAAGATTGTTTACCGCCGCCTGGCCACTGGATGTAAGTCCTGCCGAACTCAACGTGCCCGGCGCAGCAGCATTCAGATTGAGTGTAACCGGCGTATGCATACCCGATGCATCCAAGGTATCAATTCCATCGCTATCGAAAATGGTTTGAACATACCGCCCGCTTTGATCGGTGAGCGTATAAACATCGTCTCCGGTATTGATGGGTTTTGCGTTATAAAGATAGGATAACGCAGCGTAATCGTAGGGGGCCAAACTGATTCGCTCAAGCCCCTGGCTTTGCTGCGTATACGACATAATGCTATACAGCTCCGAATCTTCCGCACCGGTTAAAAAAGGCCCTTCATTCGCACTCGAATCGGCACCTTCGGCGGCATTATAATCACCGGGGTGTTTCAAACCCAATGTATGCCCTATCTCGTGAATCAAGGTCGAATACGCATTCGAGCCCTCAATAACACCGGTTGTTTGCGAAGCTTCTGCGGCGTTGTTAATGTAGAGATCGCCGGCATTATCGCCCAACGATGTATCGGGATAATATGCATAGCCGACTGTATTTCCCTGGGCATTATTGCCAAAACGCAATTGCCCGTAAGACGATCCGGAATCGGTCACTTCGGTAAAAACAAGATCGAATTGAGAGGAAAGCATGGTCAGGATTTTGCGGATTGCGGATTTCTGTTCGCCCGTCATGACGCTGAAATTATTGCCATCCACTGCCGGATCGGCATACGTCGGCAATGCCGACATAAAACTGAAAGTCATCGCTGCCGAAGCATTTCCTTGACTAGCCTCTCCCCAGCGGATATCGTTGCCCGCAAGCACTGCATCGACTCGGTAGTCATTGGTAATAACTGGCATCGCATCTCTCCTTATCGGTTAAATAACACAGAGCCATTTCGGCATAGCCGAACAATACTTAAACCGGAATTGATTACTCCGCTCGCCAAATATCTCCTTTCAATAAATCTACTACATTTTCCGATAACTCCAATACAGCAAAAAACCGGTAAACAACATGCCGCCCAACAAATTCCCGCCAATCACCGGCAATCCATTCCATAGCCACCAATCGGCAAGAGTAATCTCCGCACCCAGTAGAATTCCGGCCGGAATCACAAACATATTAACGATGGCGTGCTCATAGCCCAATCCGAAAAAGGTCATGATCGGCAACCACATCGCGGCGATTTTGCCGCCAGTGGTGCTGGATGTAAATGACATGACGGCGCCGATCGTCACCATCCAATTGCATAGCATAGCGCTGGTGAATGCGGTGATAGTACCGTCAAAACCGAGTTTGGCGTATTCAAGCGTTTTGGTTTCGGCAATGGCGATGGTGCGTTGCAATGCGGGAATAGTCGCTGGATCGGCAGTTCCCATTTTGGTGGCCACGATGCAGTATAAATAAGCATAGGTAACGCTGCCGATCAAATTGCCAGCCAATACCCACGTCCAGTTTTTAAGCAGATGACCGAGAGGCGCTCTGTTGTCTTTGACGGCAATCGGAATCAGCGCAAAATTGCCGGTCGCCAATTCCAATCCGAGCAGAATAATCATGACAAAACCGACCGGAAAAACCATCGCACCAACCATACCCCAGCCAGTTTGCGTTGCCGCTTGTATCGCGAGCGTCGTGGCATACCCCAAAAAAGCGCCTGCCAGAAAACCGCGTATTAATAACTGTTTGACGGGCAAACTGGCTTTCTTGGCGCCCGCTTGCAGCATACTCTCGATGATCTCTTCCGGTTTGACATACGCCACGTCGGTAACTCCTTGTGCTTGAACCAAAGTGTGCGATTTTAACGCATAAACATCATCGGACTATCGCACACTTGTTTCCGGCAAAAAGATTTGCAGCAAGTCATTGAGAAAACGTTTGCCCAGTATGGTCGGTTTGATACGAAACGCATCGTGCACCAACAATCCCCGCCGCTCGGCTTCATCCAACGGTTTTTGTATTGCGGTAATCGGCAAGCCGGTGCGCTCGTGAAACAAGGCTGTTTCGAATCCTACGGTCAGGCGCAGCGCGTTCATCATGAACTCAAAGCATCGATCCGGCGGTGTCAATTCTTGTTGAGTTTGGATTGGCGCCGCTGCTGCTATTTGCATCTTGGCAAGGTACTCTCTCGGCTGCTTGTAGCGCATTTGACGCACGATTTTATCGGCAAAGCTGATTTTGCTGTGCGCGCCTGCGCCGATACCGAGATAATCGCCGAATAGCCAGTAATTCATATTATGGCGCGATTCTTTTCCTGTATGTGCAAATGCGGACGTTTCGTAATTGCGGTATTGTCGATTCACGGTTATTTGTTCGATCATTTCCTGCATCGAACTCGCCAGATCGTCATCCGGCAACTCCGGCGGGTAGCGATGAAAAAACGTGTTCGGTTCGAGCGTCAAATGATACACGGAAAGATGCGGTACCCCGAATGCACATGCGGTTTCGATGTCGGCTTGCGCTTCGAGCAATGTTTGTCCGGGCAATGCGTACATCAAATCAAGGTTGATATTATCGAAATTTTTTTGTGCGATTTCGACAGCACGATGCGCCTCCCGGTCGTCATGTACCCGTCCTAATGCGCGCAAATGCTTAGCATTGAAGCTTTGTACACCGATCGACAGCCGATTGATGCCCGCTTTACGAAAATCGGCAAATTTTTGCGCTTCGAAAGTGCCTGGATTGGCTTCCAGTGTCACTTCGGCACCAGGCTCCAACGGCAACAAGGTGCGCACCGCTGTCAGCAGCGTATCGATTGCGCTTGCGCTGAATAAACTCGGTGTGCCCCCGCCAAAGAACACACTACTTAACCGTCGCCCCCAAACGCTCGGCAACGCGGATTCCAAATCGCGGATCAAAGCGGCAACGTACTCATCTTCCGGCGCTTGATCGTCGTCTCCACGAATCTCATGTGAATTGAAATCGCAATAAGGGCATTTCTTCAAACACCATGGAATATGAATGTACAAGCTCAGTGGCGGCAGCGTTTTTAATTTCGGCACAAGCAAATCAGACACGGCTTATCCGATCTTGCGTAGCGTCAATAACGGCGGGCTCGATAGCGCCGAGCGCGTACCCAATAAACCCGCTAGCAAAACGCCGATGGTGCCTATGGCCATGCCAACCACCCAGATCCATGGATTAAACGTGTAATCAAGCTTCAATACATGCTCGCCGACTACATAACCCAATACACTCGCACCTGCGGAAGCGAAAAATCCGGCTAATCCGCCGAGTATGGCGAATTCCGCCGCCCATGCGCGGGATAGTTGCTCGCGCTTAGCGCCCAATGCGCGAAAAATAGCCGCTTCGTAAATCCGCTCGTCTTGCGTGGCTGCAATCGCAGCATAGAGTACGATAAAACCGGCCACCATCGTAAACGCGAATACAAACTCAATCGCTTGTGAAACTTGATGAATCATTTGCTGCACTTGGTCGATCACTATTGCCACATCCACAACCAGAATATTCGGAAAAGCTCTAACCAAATCATGAATCATGCCCATTTTATCGGGTGGCACATAAAAACTGGCGATATAACTCCTCGGGTAATTTTCTAAAAAACCCGGCGGCACAATCACAAAAAAATTAACCCTGAAGGTATATTAGTTATTGAAGATGTTAGAAAAGATACTGCACCTTGGGGTGACCCTCCAACTTTAAATGAAATTGTTAATCTTCTTCCTTTTGAAGTATATGATTTACGACACATAACAGGAAGATTTGATGATATA